>CAYJQA010000225.1:7751-8574 GCA_964372065.1 uncultured Litorilinea sp. | reverse complement strand
CCGATGATGAGGCCCATGGTGACAACGGAACGGTTGCTCACGGCGATGGACAGCGTCTCCAGTTCGGGAAAATCAATCAGGGTCAGGGTCATCAAATACTCGCCCCACACATAGATGTATTCCCAGATGGCGACGACGGCGATGCCACCCTTGACCAGCGGCACATCCACCTGCCAGAACAACTGCCAGGTGTTGGCCCCGTCGATGATGGCGGCCTCCTCCAGTTCGCGCGGGATGCCCAGGAAGTTTTGCCGCATGACAAAGAGAGCGACGCTGATCGCACTGGGGAACAAGAGCATCAGCCCCAGGTGCGAGTTGCGCAGGTGCAGGAACTCCATCAATTCGTAGAGCGCCATCAATCCCCCGGCGCGCGGGATAAACATGAGCAAGATCAGCAGGTAGAAGATCAGGTCGCGGCCGCGAAACGTCAGCCGGGCAAAGGCAAAGCCCGCCATCGTCGCGGTGATGCACTGGATGATCACCGCGCCCATAGTTACCTTGACGCTGTTCCACATGTTGAGCGGCAGACGGCTCATGTCCGACTGAGTGAAGATCCAGCGATAGTTTTCCAGCGTAGGGTTGTGCGGGAGCAATGTGGGCGTTGCCAGGTAGAGTTCGTTGCGGTCCTTGAGCGAGGCGGAGATCGCCCACACCACGGGCAGCAGACAGATGGCGCAGATGAGGAGCAACGCCAGATTCACCAGAATGTTATTGGGTTGCAGGCTGCGCCGGATTGATTTGGGGAGTGATTTGGCGAAGGCGGTCATGACTCTTCCTCATCCAACTAGGATCGGCGGCGAGACGGGGCCGGGCCCTTTCGAAC
>CAYJQA010000225.1:0-7741 GCA_964372065.1 uncultured Litorilinea sp. | reverse complement strand
ACCACAACTATCACCTGCGACGGGGCGTTATCCCGTAGCGGCGGTTTCCTAACCGCCGGCGGGTCTCCAGGTCGCGACATGCTATAGTAGGCCCCGGCGGTAGGAAACCGCCGCTACGGTCAGGCGCATATCATCGATTCCACACGCCCCGCGTGCGACACAGCGCGCCTAAACCTTCTGCTTGGCGATCTCGGCCTTGCTGTCTTCCAGGATCAGCTTGGCGCACTCTTCGGGTGTCATGGTCGAACCAGGCTCGACCAACTGCACCACGTACTTGGCATAGGCGGCGTCTTGAATCGAGAAGTAGTTGTTGAACGGGCGGATCACCGAGCGATCCACCTGGGCGCGCATGTCATTCATCCAGGCATAGGTGCCGAACTGCGGGTCCGCGTTGATGATGCCGGTGTAGGCCGACTCATAGACAGGCGTCTTGCCGGTGCGGATGACCGACTTCTGGAAGTTGGTGTTCTGCGGCCCCATGGTGTAGACGAAGTAGTCCAGCGCCTCTTGGGCATAGGGCGCCTTGTTGAGGATGCCGACACAGTTGCCCCAGAAGGGCGTGCCGGCGTTTTCGGGCACGCGGGTCGGCACAGGCGAAGTCGTGACCTTCTCGGTGCCGAAGGCCAACTGGCCCCACACACCGCGCGAGCTTTGCGCCATGACCGAAGCGACCTTGCCCGCATAGTAGGCGTCCAGCCAGCCGTCAAAGCCGTGCGGCGGGGTCAGCTCTTCTTCCAACACGATCTGGCGGTAGAAGGCGAGCGCGTCGATGGCTTCCGGCGACTCCCACTTGAGCAACAGCTCGTCGTCGAACGGTTCGAGCGTGGAGCCGTAGATCAGCGTGCCGACCGAGGCGTCCAGGTCGGGAATGAAGGACGTGGGGTAAATCTTCTCCGCCGCGCCCCATTCCTTCAGCGCGCGGGCGATTTCGAGCCAGCCGTCGAGGTCGGTGGGCGCTGCCGTCGCGCCGACCGCCGCAAAGTAGTCGGTGCGCCAGTTGAAGCTGATGTTCTCGAAACTGTACGGGATGCCGTAGAACTTGCCTTCATAGGTGGAGGCGTTGCGCAGGATGGGCAGCATGTCCTCCAACAACTGCCCGGCCCCTTCCACGGCCGAGCCGGCCAGCATGTCGTCCAACGGCTGGACGAGGCCGGTGAGGATCCAGCGCGGCAGGCTGGACGAGGCCGACGAGGCGATGCCCGCGCCGCTCCATTCCAGGGTGCCGTCGTTGATCTGGGCGAGGACCTTGGTCTCCCAGCCATCAAACGTGGTCTGAATCTGGAGATCGACGCCGGGATTCAACTCGCTGAACTCGCGGGCGGCGGTGTCATAGGGAATTTCGCCGGTCGCCCAGGAGGGCATGAGGATACGCACGGGCTTGCCGTGCGCGCCCGGCCCGGCTGCTCCGGGCGCGGCGACGGGCGCAACACAAGCGGCCAGAGCCGTGCCCGCGCCGGCGACTGCCGCCATCTTCAGAAACGACCGCCGTGAGAGTTTATTCGACATACGTCTGCTCCTTTACCTTGCGCGTGTCAGGGCGCGTCATGGGTGAGTGATGCTGCTTGTGCCGGTGATGAACGGCTAACTGAACCCACCAAGAAACGGGTCTCGCCAATCTCCACCTCCTTGGATACTCCGGCCATGAATGAACCAAACTCGCACTAGGATGATAGCTGTCGGTAGTTGTGGGTCGAGGGAAGCCCTACTGGCGGCTCAATTCCTCCGCGGCGTCGAGGATGGCATTGATCAGTGGGCGGATGGCGGCGGGGGATAGCTGGCCGCACCAAACCTCAAAGCCACCCCAGAGATAGGCGTTGGGATGGGCCAAATAGTCCAGGCTGTCGGTGGCCTGGTACATGACATAGGTGCGCTTGAAGGGCGAGAACCACTTGAGCGTCGCGCCCAGTTCGGAGAGCAACTCGCCGGGGATGCCGATCAGAAGCACCGGCCCGATGGCCAGCAGCGAAAAGGCCACGTCCACGACTTCGCCCGGCGCTTCCACCCGGCGCAAGTTCTCGCGCAGCACGCTTTCGTCGCGCTCATGGAGGGGGATCTGCTGAAACTCCTCCCACGCGCGCAGCCGCAGCGGGACGCTGCGCGTGGTATAGCGCAGCCGCATCTGCTCGGCGGGGACGCGGTGGGCGTCATAGGTGCGGGTGATGGCTTGCGTCGCCAGGACGCGACCGGCGCGCTCGGTCTCGGCGAACCCACCCTCCGGGGCCTTGGGGTGATTGTCGCCGCACGCGCCGGTGATGTAGCAGACGGGACACTGCATGCTCTCGCCCACCACGCGGCGCACCACGCCGGGAATGTCGGCGCTGAGCAGCGTGGAGACGGCCCCCGCGGTGAGCGGGTGCACGGTGTAGTTGACAATCAAGCCAAAGGGCCGGTGGCTGCCGGTGGGGCAGAAGGCCAGGATGCCCAACTCTTTGTCAGCGTATTCGCTGGTGATGGGGACCAACTGCTTGTTGCCGGGGACGCCGATGTACTGCTCGTTGGTCATGAAGAAGCGCCGGTTCATGTTCTCGTCCACATAGGCGCGGTTGACCACCAGGTCACACGGTCGGGCCGCGGCCTGGGCGGCGCGGGCCGCTTCCACCGTGCGGGCGCAGAGGAACTCGATATAGGCGTCAAGATAGGCCGGGCGCTCTTCGCCATACCAGCGGTCGCGGAACTTACGTTCGCGCACTTCGGGGCCTTCGTGGGTATGGGTGCAGGTGAAGAAGATGGCTTCTGCGGGCAGCGGCAGCGCCGCCATGACCGCGGCCTTGATGCGCGCGATCAGTTCCTTTTCCATCGCCAGCAGGTCATAGCTGACCAAGAGGGCCGCGGCCGCGCCATCCGCCAGATAAACGGCGGAGGCGACCAGATCGTCGTGGACGCCGGTGGCGGGGTGGAGCGCATAGCCAGCGATCAGGCAGTCGGCGTTCGGCGGCGTGATGACGACTTCGGCAAAACCGGCGTTCATCGTGATTGTCCCCCGATTAGGTACTTCTGCGAGGCAGGCAGAAGTACCTCCAGTCTAAAACGCCAATGTTAAAATAATCTTAACACGTTCTGACAATATGCCGGAAATTTTCACCGGAAGCTAAAAACGCTTGAGCGACAAGACATCGGTAGTGCGAGTCAGATTGTCGAGCGCGCGCTCCATGTTGGCCATCGCGACACAAACGTACAGCGCGTCCACTAACGACAACTGGGCGATGCGGCTGGTCATGGCGTCCGTGCGGAACATGGTTTCGGTGGCGACGGTATAGAGCACGACATCGGCATAGGCTTGCAGGGGGGACTTGCCAAAGCTGGTGATACAGATGGTCTTGGCCCCGGCCTCTTTCGCCAACCGCGTGGCGTCCACGGTCTCGCGTGTGCTGCCGCTGTGCGAGATGGTGACGACGGCGACGTTGGCGTGGGCAAACGCGGCATTGACGGCCTGCATGTGCGAATCGGTGGTGACGGCGCAAGGGATGCCGATGCGCAGCAGACGATAGTAGGCGTCCACGGCGACCGGCGCGGCGCTGCCGACGCCATAGAACTCGACGCGCTCGGCGTTGAGAATGATCTCCACGGCGCGCGCCATGGGTGCGGGGTCCACGACTTTCAGCGTGGCTTCCAGGGCATGGATGTCACTGCGGATGACCTTTTGGATAACCGTGGCGATGTCGTCGCCGGGCCGGACGTCTTCGTGAATAAACTTGACCGGCTCGATGACGGCATGGGCCAGCGAGACCTTGAGGTCCTGGAAGCCTTTGACGCCCAACAGCTTGCAGAGCCGCACGACCGTGCCGTCGCTCACACCCGCCACTTCAGCGACTTCGGTGATGGACTGGCGCACAACCAAGTCGGGGCGGCTGAGGATGTAATCGGCGACTTGCTGGGAGGCGCTGGGGAGGGCGTTGCGGATCGCGCCCAGACGCTCCAGCAGCCCCAGGGTTGGTTGGGGGGAGATGCCCGCCGGTCCGCGACGCGCATCAACTTCGGCGCGCTCATCCATATGCAAGGACCTCCTGATGCCAACTTACCGAGGACGCATCACGGCACAGAGAGGAGAACGGACTGCGGTTCTATCTTAGGAAGTTTTCATCACAAAGTCAATAGATCGAAAACCATTTTCTTTATGACAGGTGTGATCTAGGCGCTCGGCTGTAACAGACGCAGCATATTCTCGTGTACGACGGCCTGGATCTGCTCTACGCGCACACCGCGCAGACGCGCCAGTTCAGCCACGACCGCGACGACATGTCGGGGATAGCCGCGTTCGCCGGTCAGCCACTCCAGCCCGGTGGGATTGTCGGTCTCGGTGAGGAGCTGCGCCACGGGCAGTTCGCACGCCAGTTGACGGATCAGCGGGGAGTGGTGCAGTTCCACGCCGATGGTGAAGGCGTAGCCGCGCGCGACCAGTTCGCGGAAGACATCCAGCGGACCCGAATACCAGTGAATGATGGCGCGGCGAATCTGATACCGTCCCAGTAGTTCCAGAATCTCGGCTTCGGCCCCCTTGGTGTGCAGGTTGACCGGCTTGTCCAGATCGCGTGCGGCGGCCAGAAAGAATTCGCACACGGTGCGTTGGGCGGGATAGGTCGTGGCATCCTCCACCCAGTGGTAGTCCAGGCCGATCTCGCCGATAAACGGCGCGGCAGCTACGAGGGGCCGGTAGGCGTCCAGTTGATCCACGCACGCGGCCGCGCGTGCCGGGTGGATGCCCAGCCCGACCACGATGCGCGTCGAATCACCGGCGAGCGCCAAATTGCGCCGGTAGCTGGTCAAGTCCATGCTATTCGCCAACGTCAGCATATCCAGCGTGTCGATCTCGGCCAGCACTGCCGGCCACTGCTCCGCCGTGTAGTGATCCAGATGGGTGTGAGCATCCACCAACATGCTGCCGGTGCTCCTTTTTTGCCGCACGGTTGGACGGGGAAGGTCTTAGTTGAAGCGCTGCAGGCGGGCGTAGAGGGGCGCGAGCGCGGCGTAGGCGTCGGCAAAGAGGACGGCCAGTTCGTCGTAGGCGACAACATGGGCCGGGTCGGGATAGGTGGTCGCGACGATCTGCGCCTGCTGCTGGGCAATCTCCCAGGTGTAGAGACCGACACCGACGCCACCCGCCACGGCTGCGCCCCAGGCGGTGGCTTCGGTCTTGAGCGCCAAGGTGTGGACAGGCCGGCGGAAACAGTCCGCCATGATCTGCCGCCAGAGGGGACTTTGGCTGCCGCCGCCGATCAACCGCACCGCGGCGATGCCGTCCACTTGGGCGGCGAGCGCGTCCAGGATCAGCCGCAAGTTGAGGGCGACGCCTTCGAGCACGGCGCGGGCGAGTTGCGGCTTGCCGGTGGGCATGGCCATGCCCAGCCACGCGGCGCGCGCCAGCGGGTCCCAGTGGGGACTGCGCTCGCCCAGGAGATAGGGCAGAAAGAGCACGCCGCCCGCGCCGGGCGGCACGTCCGCCGCGGCCGCGTCCAGTTCCAGCCCGGCCGCGGATAACTGCTGCCAGGCCCAGTCGCGCGCACCGCCCGCGGCCTGCATGGTCCCCATGGGCGCATAGCGTTGCGGGTGCAGGTGGTGAAAGGTAAAGGTGCGGGCCTGGGGGTCGATCACAGGCGCAGCCGCGGAGATGCTGATCCACGACGACGTGCCGATGTAGCCGTAGGCGTCGCCCGCTTCCATGACGCCCGCGCCCACGCCAGCGCACGCGCCGTCGCCGCCGCCGATGACCACCGGCGTGCCCACGGCCAAGCCGGTCGCGGCCGCGGCTTCGGCGGTGACGTAGCCGGCGATCGCGGTCGAGGGATGGACGGGCGGCAACTGACCGGCGTCCAGCCCCAGCGCAGCCAGGAACGGCTGGTGCCAGGCGCGCGCGGTCAGGTCAAAGAGCAGCGTGCCGGAAGCGTCGGAGTAATCGGTCGCCAGCGCGCCGGTGAGCCGGTAGACGATATAGTCTTTGGGCTGGAGAAAGCAGACGGCCGCGGCGTAGAGATCGGGCTGATGGTCGCGCAGCCAGAGGATCTTGGCCGCGCTGTAGGCCGGACTGACGCGATGCCCGGCGATGCGATAGATGGCATCCGCGCCGCAAGCCGCGGCGATGGCGTCGGCCTGGGGCTGCGCGCGCTGGTCGGCCCAGATGATGCAGGAGCGCAGCGGTCGCCCGTCGCGCCCCAGCGCCACACAGCCCATCATCTGGCCGCTGAAGGAGACCGCGGCGATGGCCGTTGGGCTGACGCCGGTCTGGTCGAGCAGTTGGCGCGTGGCCGTGCAGACGGCGTCCCACCAGTCGTCGGGGTCGTGCTCCGCCCAGTTGGGATGGGGGGAGGGGGTGGGCATGGCGGCGACGGCGCTGCCGCCCAAGACGCCGTGGGCGTCGAAGAGGCTCGCCTTGTTGCCGGTCGTGCCCAGATCGTGGGCCAGGATCAGGGATGTGTGCGCCATATACACTCGAGTATAGCACCCACCGTCCGGGTTGGCCAAGGAGACGGATATGGTCCTGTCTGCCAGCACTGTCATTCCGAACGTAGTGAGGAATCCCTCTGGCGGGCGCACCCAGACCAGAGAGATTCCTCACATTCGTTCGGAATGACAGCGTCGAGGGGCTTCTGAGACGCCCTGCGTGATCCTGGGGGGCGGAGTAGCCGCGCGCGCACGTACGCGGCGGGTGTACAATAGAGCCGCCCATGACCACCCAACATCTTTGGCTTTGGCTTGGCCCCTATGTGCTGCTGATGCTCTGCATGGTCTTTGCCATGCTGGAGTTTACCGTGAGTCTGCTCGCCAAGCGGCCCGCACACCGGCGCAAGCCGCTGGACGCCGCGGCGCTGCGCGCCAAGCTGGCGGCGACGGCGGCGAGCCGTGCGGATACTCTGCGCGTGGGGCAGGCGTGCGATTTCGAGTTCATTTGGGCCGACAGCGATACGATCGACGCGCCGCGGCTGCGGGCGCGGCGGAGCAGCACGGTGCGGCTGCGCCTCCTGCTCGATGCGGAACGGCACGAGGTTCGGGCAGGCGAGACGGCCCAGTCGTCCGGCTATCTGGTGGGGCTGGTGGGGTGGCTGCCGCGGCTGCGCGCCTATGCCGGTTACAGCGCCAATCCGCCCGGCGCGTCGCCCCTGCTGGATGACCTGCGTACGACCGTGCTGGCGGCGGGTTGGACCTACCGGCCGGTTGTCCTGCCTTTCCTGGCAACCTATGGCGGCACGGCCCTGGTGCGACGGTTCACGCCGGTGCCGCTGCGCCGGACCAGCCCCGGTCTCCTCTGGGGGATACTCTACCCGCTTAGCTACTGGCTGGGCATCGGCTGGTTCCTGGCCCTGGGCGGGCCGGCGCTGTGGACGGCGCGCACGCTGTGGCTGCTGGCGCTGGTGAGCGGCGCGTGGTGGGGGGTGTGGGGCCTGCTGGCGTGGGCGATCTGCGGCTTTCCGCGCTTCTGGCGTCGCCGCCGCGCGCCCGGCCAAGCGTGACCCGCGCTTACCGAAAGGTTCTGTTTGTGCGGCCAAAACCCACCCGGTTCCGATTGCCGATGCGTAAGATGTGTGTTATCTTTTTGTTGTGTTTTGAAGCACTTTCGGAACACTGCTCCTAATTCAACGACCCGCAGGCGTGTGTGCGCCGACCGGCGCGCCGGTGGACTGTCCCGCGCCGGCGGGTCTGTGAACCAACCGATCCCAGGGGACTCCCATGCCTACAGCCCATGACCCACGCCCAGCGATGGTGGAGATCGCGCACCTGATGTATGCGCGGCGGCTCACCAACAGCGCCG
>CAYJQA010000224.1:0-8586 GCA_964372065.1 uncultured Litorilinea sp. | reverse complement strand
GCCCACCTTGGCGCAGCGACTGGGCGAGGGCGGCTACAGCACGGCGGCTTTTTGCAACAACCCGCTGGTGGGCGTGGTCAACAATGGGCTGCGCCGGGGCTTTGACAGCTTCTTGAACTATGCCGGTCTGTTCACGTCGCGGCCCAATCAGGCCGGGCGGCGGCGCACCTTGTTCGGCTGGTATCGCCAGTGGTTCAAGCGCAACCTGGCGGATGCCGTGCATCGCTTTCAAGACTACTTTGCGCGTTCCGATGCCTGGCTGGAGTTTGCCCTCACGACGCCGTTCATGCTGATGATCTGGCAGACGGCGCTGAATTTCAAGGGCAACACGCCCAAGTCGCTCAACGATGCGGCGCGGCTGCTGATTGAGCGCAAGGGCGTCAAGCCGGGCCGCCCCATCTTTACCTTTATCAACGTGATGGGCACGCACATGCCCTTTCACCCCAGCCGCAAGCACGTGACACAGTTTGCGCCCGGCTTCTTCAAGGACCGCGAGGCGCAGCGTTATTTGCAGCGCTTCAACTCCGATGTGCTGGGTTGGCTGACGCCGACGGGGGCCAAGCTGGCGGGCCATCATCGCGACATCATCTCCGGCATGTACGACGCCGAGGTCGCCACGCAAGACGACCATCTGCGCGTTTTCTTTGACCGGTTGGCCGCGGCGGGCAAGCTCGACAATACCTTGTTTGTCATCACGGCGGATCATGGCGAGCATTTGGGCGAGAAGCACTTTATCGGCCACAACGTGACGCTGTACAACGAACTGACGCACGTACCGCTGATCATTCGCGACCCGGCGGGCGCGTTCCCGCAGGGGGCGGAGTGGGACCACCTGGTTTCGACGCGGCGCATCTTCCACACGATTCTGACGGCGGCAGGGTTGGCGGACGCGGACGAACAGCGCTACTCGCTGATGCACGGACCGGCGCGCGACCCGGACGAAGGCGTGGTCTTCGCCGAGGCGCAGACGCCGCAGAATGTACTGAATATCATCATGCGCCATGCACCGGAACTTGTGGGAGAGTATCGCTGTGACCAGGAGCGCCGCGCCGTCTGGCACAGCTGCCACAAGTTAATCCTCACCGGCGACGATGGCGTGGAGTTGTTCGACTTTCGCGCCGACCCGGCGGAACAGCGCAATTTAGCCGCGGAGCAGCCGGAGGTCGTCAAAGCCATGAGCGAACGGCTGCGGGGCTTTGCGGCGCGGGCGGCGGCAAGCGGCCTCACCGCGGGCCGCGTGGTGCAAGACAATGATCCGCAACTCAATCAACGGCTACGCGCCTTAGGCTATCTGGAGTAGCACCGCTATGTATCCACCGGTTGACCCCATCCTGTTACAGATTGGCCCGTTGACGCTGCGCTGGTACGGTCTGTTGATCGTGACCGGCATTCTGGTGGCGGCGTGGGTGGCGGCGCGCTATGTGGCGCGCAAGGGGCAGAACCCCGACGATATGTGGGATCTGCTGCTGTGGGTGATCATCCCAGGGCTGATCGGGGCGCGGCTCTACTATGTGTTCATCCAGTCCCCGCGCACCGATCAGGGGCTTGGGTACTACCTGGACAACCCGCTGGCGATCTTCCAGATCTGGACCGGCGGCATCCACATCTACGGTGCGTTCATCCTGGGCGGGCTGAGCTTGCTGCTCTATTCGCGCTGGAAGAAGCTGCCCGTGCTGATCTTTTTGGACGGGATCGGGCTGGGGCTGCCGTTGGGCCAGGCGTTGGGGCGCTGGGCCAACTTCATCAATCAAGAGCTGTACGGCCCGCCGACGACGTTGGCGTGGGGGCTGCGGATTGACCCGGGGAATCGCATCGCACCCTACGACAATCTGACCATCTTTCCGGAGAGTGTGCGCTTCCACCCGCTGTTTCTGTATGAATCGGCGTGGAACCTGGTGGGCTTTTTGCTGCTGTTCTGGATCTCGCGGCGATTTGCAAACTTGCTGCGCGACGGCGATCTGGTGCTGATGTACCTGATCTGGTATCCCCTGGGCCGCTTTATGGTTGAGTTTATCCGCACCGATTCGTGGTTCTTCCCCGGCACGCCGTTCAACGTAGTGCATTTGCTTTCGGCCATCGCGATTGTGGCGTCGGCGGTCACGTTGATCGTGCGCCACCGCAGCGCGCCGCAAGCGGCTTAGCCGAGGGGAAGTAGCTCACGCAAAGACCCACCCATGACAACACCGTTTGACCTGGTCATTCTCGACCTGGACGGGACGATCATCGACCCGTACCGCCACGCGCCGGTTTCCGCCGTGGCACGCGACGCGATCACGGCGGTGCAGGCTGCGGGCATCCCCGTCACCATCGCCACCGGGCGCACGTTGGACTATGTGCGCGAGCATATCGCGCCGCTAGGGATCACGACGCCGGTGGTCACGATGCAGGGCGCGGTGGTAGGCGACCCGGTCAGTGGGCGCATCTTGCAGGAGGTTGACATCCCGCTGGCGCTGGCGCGGGAGGTAGCTGCGTGGGTGGATGGGCAGCCGTACATCACCGCCTTTTACTTTGCGGGGGAGGACGGGCGCACTCGCATCTTGCAGAACCACAGCGGGCCGGACGTGGATTTCTACGACCACGTCTTCGGCCATCCGCGCGGCTACGCCGAGCGCTTTGTGCCGCTGCTGGCGCATGACGATGCGCGGCCACCGCTCAAGTTCATCGTCATCGAGGACCGTCCTACCTACGGCGTGGATTTGACCGTGGAACTGCAGACGCGCTTCAGCCCCGGCTTGACCATCACACGCACGCATGCGCAACTAGTGGAAGGCACGGCGCAGGGCATCGACAAGGGACAGGGCGTGCTGCGGCTGTGCGCGATCCTGGGCGTGGACCCCGCCCGCGTGCTAGCCATCGGCGACAGCGACAACGATATTCCCATGCTGGAGGCGGTGGGTTATGCGGTGGCGATGGGCAACGCGTCGCCCGGCGTCATGGCCGTCGCCGACTACGTCGCCCCGCCGGTGGATGCGGACGGAGCGGCCGTCGCGTTGGAGGAGTTGGTGTTACGGAAAATATCGCCCCAAGATCGATAGCGATTTCCTGCACCGGTGTCGAACTCAGCGCGCAGGGCCAGGGTGTGCCAGATCGTGCCAGCGCCTTTGCGCGCCGCGGCGGATATAGGCCGGCGCGAAATCGGCAATGTACTCCCAGCCTTCCAGCGCAAGGCCTTCCTGGAGTTCGGGGGTGAGCGTGAATGTCAGATTGCGCTGATCCGTGCAAAGCACGACTTCCAGTGTGTCTTCCTGATGGTTATCAATGATCTTGACAATGCACGGGCGGTCTGTACCCCATGGCTTCTGAAAGAAGGTAGCGGAACAGCGCGCACAGTAGGTAAGCCCGGCATCGCAGAATCCCCGGTGCATAATGATCTTCATCCATAGCCCTCGTTTCGCCTGATAGATGCCAATCCCGGCGACTAGTCTAGCGCAAAACGTCCGCGACAGCACGGGTCAAGTGGCTAGGATGCAGTAGGCAGAATAGCCTGGTCGGTTCGCGCTGGCTGCCCCACTTGTGTGCTGCGACCGGAAGGGTAGGGACCCAACCCCGGTCCCTACCCTGTTCCACGCACTTTGCGCGCTTCGAGCAGGTAGCGGCCTTCGTCGAAGACGAGTTCACCGGCCTGCTCCAGTTCGGCTTGCAGGCTGAGCAGGACATCCACATGGCGGGCAACGGAGAAGCCGGGGACTTCCCAGGGCACAGCCTTGAGGAAGTAGACCAGCGCGCCCACGTCCTTGAAGCGCATCTTGCCCCAATTCTCTTGGCGCAGGATGATCTGCAACCCGGCGGCGGTGAGCTTGGGCGCGTAGTAGGCGGGTGTGGCGTGGGGCCATGGGGGCGACGCGCCAAAGCGCGCCTGCAAGTCTTCCAGCGAGCGGCCGTGTACCTGCTGCGTGAGGAAGACCCCGCCGGGGCGCAGGACGCGCGCCACCTCGGCTGCGGGGAAGGACGCGTGGCGGTTGAGCACTAGGTCGAATGCGCCGTCAGCAAAGGGCAGCCGGGCGTCGTCGGATAGCGCCATCTCCACGAGCGTGGCCCCGCGTGGGATGAGGCGGGCGCGGGCCAGGGCGGCGTTGGGCGGGTAGCTTTCGGTGGCGGCAACGGTGGCGGGCCAGTGATCGGCAAGGGCGAGCAGCTTTTCGCCGCCGCCGGTGTCCAGGTCGAGGACGGCGGCGGCGTGGTCGAGGCGGTCGGCAGCCAGCGCCAGGTAGTCCCAGGGCAACCGGGCGTCGATCATGCGCCCGTCGAGGTAGCCGAAATCCCAACCGGCGAAGGGCGCGGCTTCTTCGGCCAGCCAGGTCGCGATGAGATCGGCGCGTGCTTTTTGTGGCATGGGGACGTCTCCTTTAGTGAGTAGAGTAGCGTAATCCACACCGGTGGGCAAGCGCCGCGGGGGTGAACAGGGACTCTGCGCCCGCGGCTCAACATGACATAACTGAAGGCTCAACCGCCCGCGGCGGTTCGACCCGCGGTCGCGGCTGTGGTAGAATCAGGCCGTCAAGTCCGGCGGTTTTTCCACGTTTGCCCGCCCCGTACACCTGTACTGATCGTTCGTTGCCAGCCGCATCGTTCCTGCGAGGTCCATTCATGTCCGGCGACTTTGTCCATCTGCACACCCATTCCGAGTATTCGCTGTTGGACGGGTTGGGGCGTATCAAGTATCTGGTGGCGGAAGCCAAGAAGCTCGGCCAATCGGCGCTGGCGCTGACCGATCACGGCGCGATGCACGGCGCGATCGAGTTCTTCCGGGCGTGCAAGGGCGCGGAGATCAAACCCATCATCGGTCTGGAAGCGTATGAGACCGTGTGGGGGCGGCCTATGGGCGGCCGCGACGGCCAGTTCGACCGCGAGAACTATCACCTGCTGCTGCTGTCGCAGACGATGACGGGCTATCGCAACCTGCTCAAGATTTGCTCCAACAGCCATCTGAACGGCTATTACTATCGCCCGCGCGTCGACCATGACTTCTTGGCCGCACACGCCGAAGGGCTGATCGCGACCACCGGCTGTCTGGGGGCCGAGGTTCCGCAGTTGCTCTTGCAAGGCAAGGAACGCGAAGCCTATGAGCGCCTGGGCTGGTATGTGGAAACCTTCGGCAAGGACAACTTCTTTATTGAGTTGCAGGAGCACAACATTGCGGAACTGCGCCCGGTCAATCAGGCGCTGATCCCCTGGGCGGAGAAGTTCGGCATTGGGCTGGTCGTGACCAACGACGTGCATTATGTGCGCGAGCAGGACGGCGGCCCGCATGATGTCCTGCTCTGCGTGCAGACGGGCGTCACGGTGGACAAGACCGAGCGTATGCGCATGAGCGACGGCTCCTATTTCCTCAAGAGCCGCAGCCAGATGGAGGACACCTTCCGGCCCTTCGTCGACCTGCCCGCCAGCGCGTACGACAACACGCTCCGCATCGCCGAGATGTGCGATGTCAACTTGGAGGACTCCAGCTATCACCTGCCGGACCTGCCCATCCCGGAAGGCTTCACCTACGAAACCTACCTGCGGCATCTGACGGAAGAAGGGCTGGTACGCTTGTACGGCGACGCGGCGACCAGCGACGTGGTGCAGGAGCGCAAGGAACGCGAGCTGCGCATCATCCACGCGATGGGGTTCGATATTTACTACCTGATCGTGGCGGACCTGTGTAACTTTGCGCGGCAGCGCAACATCTGGTGGAACGTGCGCGGGTCGGGCGCGGGGTCGTTGGTGGCCTACTGCACGGGGATTACGGGGATCGACCCGATCAAGAACAACCTCATCTTTGAGCGATTTCTCAACCCGGGCCGCGTTACCATGCCCGACTTTGACATGGACTATCCCGACGACCAGCGCGAAGAGATGATCCGCTATACGGTGGAGAAGTTCGGCGAAAGCCAGGTCGCGCAGATCGCGACCTTTGGGCGGATGAAGGCGCGGGCGGCGGTGCGCGATGTGGGCCGGGCCAAGGGCATCGAGTTGGCGAACGTGGACCGCATCGCCAAGCTGATCCCGGCCATCCCCGGCAAGCCGGTCACGATCCACGACTGCTTGACTGAAGGGCACGAGTTCTATAGCCCCGACTTGATCACCCTGTATCAGAGCGAAGGTTGGGTCAAGGACCTGCTGGAAACGTCCATGCAGTTGGAGGGCGTGGCGCGCCATTCCAGCGTCCACGCGGCGGCGGTGATCGTCGCCGACCGCGAGCTGACCCACTACACGCCGCTCATGCGCGGCAACAAGAACACCACGACCAGCACCATCACCCAGTATGAGTTCCCCATCCTGGAGTCCATCGGGCTGCTCAAGGTGGACTTCCTGGGGCTAAGCACGCTGTCGGTCATGCGTGAGGCGGCGCGGCTAATCCGCGAGCGACATGGGACCGAGTTTAGCCTGAGCACGATCCCCTTTGAGGGCGAGGTCGCGGCCGAAGCGTTCAAGCTGCTCTCCAGCGGCGAGGTGAGCGGCGTCTTCCAGGTGGAAGGCCAGGGGATGCGCCGGGTGCTGACCGAGATGCAGCCGAGCGCGTTTGAGCATATCGTCGCCACGATCTCGCTCTACCGTCCCGGCCCGCTGGAGTATATCCCCCAGTTCATCCGGCGCATGCACGGCAAGGAAGAGGTGGAGTACAAGCATCCGGCGCTGGCCGCCATCTTGGCCGAGACCTACGGGATCATCGTCTATCAGGAACAGATCATCCAGATTCTGAGCCAGTTGGCGGGCTATTCGCCGGGCGATGCCGACTTGGTGCGTCGGGCCATCGGCAAGAAGAAGGCGTCGGACATCGAGAAGCACAAGCAGATCTTCATAGCGGGTTGCCAGAAGAACGGCATCGCCAAAGAAGTTGCGTCTGCAATTTATGGTGATATTGAGTTCTTTGCGCGCTATGGATTTAACAAGTGCTTGCCGGGCGATGTCGAGATCGTTGACGCGGCGACCGGCCGGTTGGTGAAGATCGAAGACCTGTATCGCGGCGCGGTTCAGCTTGACCGTACGGTCACATGCGACACGGCCAGCTTAAAGTTGCGCGCCGGCGCGGTGACTGCGATCACAAACAATGGGGTCAAGCCGGTCTACCGCTTGACGACGGCGTTAGGCCGCACCATCGAGGCCACGGCCAACCATCCCTTCTACACCTTTGACGGCTGGCGTCTGTTGGAAGAACTGGCGGTGGGCGAGGCGATTGCCACCCCGCGGCGGCTGTCTGTGACGGGGACCGTCGAGTGGCCGGAGCATGCGGTGGTGGCGCTAGGACATCTGTTGGCGGAGGGCAATCTCTGTCACCCCAACTCGGTCTACTTCTACTCCAAAGACGCGGCACAATGTGAGGACTACATTGCCGCCGCCGAGCAGTTTGACAATGTGGTGTGTACCGTTGCCCTACATAAAGGGACGTACTCGATCTATGCGCGCCGCCGCGACCGCACACGCGAACCCGGCATTGTGCCGTGGGCGCAAGACCTGGGCATCTGGGGCAAAACGGCGCATCACAAGACGATCCCCGCCGGTGTGTTTGAGTTGACCAACCGGCAAATTGGCGTGCTGATCAGCCGCATGTGGGAGGGTGACGGCCACCTGGATGTGGCCGGCCGCAGCCTTTTCTATGCCACTGCATCCAAGCAGATGGCCCAACAACTCCAACACCTGCTTCTGCGCCTGGGTATCATCAGCAGTCTGCGTACCGTGGAGTTCCCCTACAAAGAGGGCCGGATCGGCTATCAGCTTTTCGTCACCGGCCACGACAACTTTGTAGCCTTTTCGGCCGCGATCGGCTGCCACTTTGTCAGTCAGCATCGACGCGAACAACTGGACGAGTTGTGTCAGGTGGCGCCCCAACAGACGGCCTGTAAAGATGTGATCCCGCTGGGGATAAAGGCGTTGGTGCGCGAGGCCAAGGCGGCACGCGGGGTGACCTGGGAGACGGTCAACCGCGAATGTGGCGTGGCCCAGCGTGAGTTCTCCCCGACGAACGCGGCCACCAAGGTCGGCTTTGGTCGGCAGACCATCCATCGGCTGGCCGACTACTTTGGCAGTGACGACTTGCGGCGGTATGCCGAGAGTGACCTGTACTGGGACCGCGTGGTCAGCATCGAGTATGCCGGCGAGAAGCAGACCTATGACCTAGAGATTGCCGGCACGCACAACTTCGTCGCCAACGACATCCTTGTCCACAACAGCCACGCGGCTGACTACGCCGTGATCTGCGTGCAGACGGCCTACCTCAAGGCGCATTACCCCGTCGAGTATATGGCCGCGCTGCTGCTGGTGGAGCGTGACAAGACCGAGAAGGTCATCAACTTCATCAACGAGTCGCGGCGGATGGGGATCGACGTGCTGCCGCCGGACGTGAATTACAGCGGGCTGGACTTCGACATTCAGGCGCGGCCCGCCGACGTGGAAAGCAAGGCGCGGCGCGACCCGAACCTGGCCTATCGCTTCCCGGTCCCCGAAGGCAGCGCGATCCGCTTTGGCATGGCCGCGGTCAAGAACGTGGGCGAAGCGCCGGTCCAGGCGATCCTGGATGCGCGGGCGGAGGGCGGTCCCTTCGGCAGCCTGGAGGAGTTCTGCGACCGGGTGGACTTGCGCCAGGTTAACAAGCGGGCGTTGGAG
>CAYJQA010000223.1:1987-8605 GCA_964372065.1 uncultured Litorilinea sp. | reverse complement strand
CGAGGTCGAGGGTGTTGCGCGCAATGACGACGCGCGCCAACGATGAGTTGGTGCGTGGCAGGGCGGCGCGGATGACCTCTTGGTCGGTGGGCAGCGTGATGGGGATTTTCCCCCCGTTGAAGTTGCCCGCGGTCAGGCAGTTGGTATAGGTCGCGGCCAGGTCGATCTTATCGGCCAGCCGCTGCGGGATAAGGTCGCAGTAGCCGACGCCGACGGCGTTGCCGTGGGAGTTGGGCGTGAGGTCGAGCGCGGCGATGCAGCGAAAATCGGGCGCGGGTACGCCGCCGGTGCGCCGCCACATGCCGACCACGTTGAGATCCATGCCCGTGCCGCTAATGTCCTTGCCGATCTCCTGCAACACCAGCAGGTCCAGCGGCTCCAACGGGATACGCGGCAGATGCTCCCAGGCCAACTCCAGCAGCGCGGGTTCGCTGGCCTCGATGGCCTCGGCGGGCAGCACTTCGATCGCCGCGGGCTGGTGATGCCCGTTCTCCACGATGCCGATCGCGGCGATGACCGGCATCGTCGCCAGGGCCACGCGGGCCGCCGCGGGCATGGCGTCGCGCAGGCCCCAGCCGTGGATCGTGGCAGCCCCCTGCGCCTTGCCGAGACCCACGGCGAGCATCTTCATCAGCCCGCTTTCCCAACGATTGCGGAAGGCCGTGTGCGGCTTGATGCGATTCACCACGATGACGGCATCGGCGGCGGCGGCGTTGCGGTCCCAGTAGACGGGCATGCCGTCGGGCGACGCACCGATCTGTACGGGCGTCATGTCGCTCAGGATGGGCACGCCTAGGTCGGCCAGACCGTAGCCCGCCAGCACTTCGGCTTGGCCTTCGGCGTTGCCGCTGCCGTGACTGCCCATAGCCGGGACGAGGAACGGCGTCGCACCCAGGGCCACCAGTTCGGCCACGAGCGGCGCAACCACGTCGCGGATACAGCTGATGCCGCGACTGCCCAGGCCGATGGCGACGCGCATCCCGGGGCGGACGCGATCCGACAGCGGCAGGCTGCGCAGCTGTGCGGTCACGCGGCGCGCGGGCGCGGCGATGTGGTCCGTGGTGAGCTTCTGTTGCACGGGGGCGATGGCGGGGTAGTTCATGCAGCGGCTCCTTCGTCGCGTGGCGCACGCCGCGCGACGGGCAGCGGCGCGCGCAGGGTATTGAGCACGGCACAGCCCTGGTCGACGGCGGCGTGGAGCCGGGCGATCTCGCTCGGCACGGCAGGCGACGTGATGCGCGGCGCATAGCTGAGGCCGCCGATCAGCGTTGGTTCAGCCGTGGGCAGACCGACTACCCCGGTCATGTCCAGGCTGCCGGTCACCTCCACTTCGACACTGTCCAGCGGTATCGCCAACAGCGCGCCGAAGAGCAAATAGGTGTGAACCAGGCAACTCGCCAGCGCGCCCAGCAGCATTTGCGGGGAACTGGGACCGAGCGAATTGCCGGCCAGGCCGGGGGCCGAGTCGGAGACGACTGTGTGCTCATCCATCTTCACCGGGCGGACGCCGGTTGTCCCGGCGCAGTGGGAAACGGCGCGCAGCGGGACCACCGCGGCGGCGGGGGTGGCCGTGAAGTCGGCCCGGCGCTGGGCCAGCACGCCGGCCTTGTGCTGTAGATAACCGTCCAAACGCGCCATGATGCCTCCTTGAGTGATGTTGGCAGGGACGTGGGTGATTATAGCACGGAGGGCGGATGCAAGCCGTCGCCAATTGACGGCTTGGGCGGATGACCCTACAATGCAGGCTCAAAGCAATCGATGTGGCCGCGCGACGGGGGTAGGCGTCGCGCCGGCAAGCGGCCCCACAGTGGGCGAGGAGGGCGGGGTGCAGTGTCCTAAGTGCGGCGGTACGCTGCAGGCAGTGGTGCAGGACAGCATTGAGGTGGACCGCTGTGATCAGTGTGGCGGGCTGTGGTTCGACCGGCTGGAAGCGGATCGGCTGCTCAAGGCGCGCGGCAGTGAAGCGGTGGACGTGGGCGATGTCAAGGTGGGCGAGCAGCAAAACCTCCAGGGCAAGATTGAGTGCCCGCGCTGCCACACGCAGATGATCCGCATGGTCGATCTGGAACAGCATCATATCTGGTTTGAGAGCTGTCCGGTTTGCTATGGCAAGTGGTTTGACGCCGGCGAATTCGCCGACCTCAAGCACGACACGGTCGTGGACTTCTTCCGCGATCTCCTTGCGCGCGAGCGCAAGTAGTCGAGCAGACTACAATGGAACCCGGGTTGACCGGCGAACGAGTTTGTCCCAAGTGCGGCGCGCTCATGGCGCAGGTTCGCCATGACGATGTGCTCGTGGATCGGTGCAGCAACTGCCAGGGTCTATGGTTTGACTGGAACGAGAACATCCGGTTACGCAGCGACCGCGCCGCGGCGACGCTGGACACGGGCAACCCGCACGTCGGCGTCATGCTCAACGCCATCGAGGGGGTCATGTGCCCGGTGTGTCATGTTCGCATGGATGCGTTGGGCGTGCCGGAACATACCCATGTGCGATTTGACTGCTGCCCCCGCTGCTTTGGCGTGTTCTTCGATGCCGGTGAGTTTCTGGAATATCAGCGTGTCACACTGACGGAATGGCTCAGCGGGCTGCTGCCCCGGTGGGGCCATGACCCAGAGAGTGAAGGTGAGAGTTGGAAATCCAAATATACCAGGTAGACGCGTTCGCCGACCAGCCCTTTCGCGGCAATCCGGCGGCGGTCTGCTTGTTGACGGAGCCGATGGCAGCGGAGTGGATGCAGGCCGTCGCGGCGGAGATGAACCTCTCGGAGACGGCGTTCTTGCAGCGCGAGGACGCGGGCTTCCGGCTGCGCTGGTTCACTCCGGCGGTCGAGGTTGACCTCTGCGGGCACGCCACCTTGGCAAGCGCCCATGTGTTGTGGGAGGCGGGCCATCTGTGGCCGCAAGAAGCGGCGCAGTTTTATACCAAGAGCGGCCTATTGACGGCGCGCCGCGTGGAAGGCGACATCGAACTGAACTTCCCCGCCGTGCAGGCCGAGGTGGTGGACGCGCCGGCAGAACTGCTGGCGGCGTTGGGCGTGACGCCGCGTTATGTGGGGCGCAACAAGTTCGATTACATCATCGAGGCGGCGTCGGCGGATGAGGTGCGCGCCCTGCAGCCGGACCATGCGCTGCTGCGCACACTGCCCGTCCGTGGTGTGATGGTGACGGCCCCCGGTGATGACGGCCAGTACGACTTTGTCTCGCGCTTTTTTGCGCCGGGGTCGGGCATCGACGAAGACCCGGTGACAGGGTCGGCCCACTGCTGCCTGACGCCCTATTGGGCGCGCAAGCTCGGCAAGGAAGAGATGACGGCGTATCAAGCGTCGCCGCGCGGCGGCGTGGTGCGCGTCATCCTGCAAGGGGATCGCGTGCTGCTGCGCGGCCAAGCGGTGACGGTCATGCGCGGCGTGCTGGTGTAACCCCGGCGGTGGCGTCCGTGGCTGGCCGGCATCCGCCCGCAGGCTGACCGCGCAACAAAGGGTTATGCCGGTGGGGATGACAGCCGCGCAAGCCTGACCGCGGCGACGTGACGGGCTTGGCGGCCTCCTGACCGTGTGCTAAAATCCTTCGGTGTGACACTCTTGCTGCAAACCCTGCTTTCGCCGGTCGGATCCGCGTTGGTGCTCTTGGTGGGCGCCGTCATTGTGGTGATCGTAGGTCGCTGGGTGCGCCGGCCCGACTGGTTAACCGGGTTGGCGCTTTTTTTTGTGGCGATCGCCCTGTGGCTATACCTGGGGCTGCGGACCGAGCCGGTCGTCCCGACCTACAGCCGGCCGTGGCAGCCGCCACTTCAGACCGGCACGAATCTGCTCTGGATCGGCGACGGCTGGAATTGGTATATCTCCGGGCTAATCCTCCTCTTGGGCGGCGTCGGGATTCTGCTGGACCTCAACAGCGAGGAAGCGGCCGGGAAGCGCCGGCGCGCGGCCTCGTCGCTGGCCATCCACTTGGGCGTGATTGCCGCGGGGCTGCTCTTTGTGGGCAGCGGCAACGTGCTGACGGCGATGCTCACCTGGGTCGTGCTCGACCTGTTTATTCTGGTGCGCGGCGCGGCGCAGCCCGACCGCGACGAGGAGGCCGGTGCGGCGTGGGACTCGCCGCAGGTACAGGCCAAGGGGATGAGTCTGATCGGCGCGCTGCTGCTCTTGATCGGCCTGCTGCCCGCCGGGCCTACCGGCCCCAGCCAGCCGCTGCAAGGCGGCGTTCTACCCATGGAGACCGTCGCGCTGATGCTGCTGGCGGCGCTGATCCGCGCCGGTATCTACCCGTTTCACCTGTGGGTGCTGCCCAGCTCGGTCGATGGCGTCGACGTGGCTGAACGGCTGCTCGACCACATGGTGCCGGTGCTGTGCGGGCTGTGGCTCCTGGGGTGGACCGTGGACCTGGGCGCGGACTACATTCTACTCCAGCCGGACATCCTGTTTGTGTTGATGCTGTCATTCTTGGGCAGCGCGATCGCGGGCTGGACCGCGGCGGACCAACCCAATCACACGACGTTTGTGCTGATCACGTCGGCGGGGCTGGCGGCGCTGGCCGGGGTGCTGGCGTTTCGGCAGGGTCCGGCCGCGCTGATCTGGCCGACGACCGCGTTTGCACTGGGCGGCGCGCTGTGGCTGGTCGGCGACCAAGTATGGCAAATGTGGGGCTGGCAGATTCCGGTGAGCGTGGGCGCGTTGGCGCTGGCGGGCGTGCCGTTTACGCCCGGTTTCTTGACCCAGCCGTCGCTGGCCCGGCTCTTGCAGGCGGGGCCGGTCTTTTGGCTCTTGTTCGCCGGTTTGATGCTGGCGCAGTCGATCCAAGTGGCTGCCATGCTGCGCAGTTGGAGCGCGAGCGCACCCACGGGCGTACACTCGCGCTGGTCCGGCCCCACCATTCGCTTGTTGGCGGCGGTGGTGGCGTTGGCGATCCCGCTGGCGATCGTCGGCTTCTTCCCCGCGGCCACGGCCAGCCTGGCCAACCTACAGGACGCGATCCCGCCCATGTTGGGCAATCCGCCGATGGTCGTGGCCGACTGGCCGGTCTGGGTGACGGTGGCCGCGCCGCTGGCGCTGGGGATCACCTTGGTGTCGCATCAGCCGGCGTTGTGGCTGCAATTGGGGCCGTGGCCCATGCGGCTCAACCGGCTCACGCGCTTACAGTGGCTGTTTCGCGTAGCCTGGTGGGGTTCGACGCGTGTCAGCGAAGGGTGGGGCAGCGCGGTGCGGCTGGTGGAAGGCGCGGGCTATATGGGCTGGGTCGTGGTGATCATGTTGCTCGGCTACCTGTTGGTGCGGTGACGCAGAATGGAAGCAATCGCAGCCTGGCTGGGATTCCTGGCCACACCTAGCGGGTTAACCGCCATCGGTTTTGCTGCCGCGGCCATCGTCGTCGTCTGGGAATGGCGAACGGCGTTGGCCGGACTGTGCTTCGTGCAACTGGGGGTGGCGGTGGCAACGGTCACACACCAGGACATGCCGGTGGAGTGGGGCGCGATTATGGTCGGCGTGATGGGGCTGGCGGCCATGATTCTGGCGCTCTCGGCGCGGCAGACGCACACGCGGGCGTCGCTCTACCAGTCGGGGACGTGGTCACAGCGCGGGCTGATGCTCTTGCTGGTCTATGCGTGCTGGCGGCTGCTGGATTGGCACATGGCGCTGCCGGAGTTCGACGCGGAGTTGTCCGACCTATTCTTCTGGTTGGGGCTGTGCGTGCTGATGATCCTGGGGATGAGCGAGAATCCTTTGTTCACGGCGGTGGCGCTGCTGATGTGGCTGATTCCGGCGCAGGCGGTCACCGCGGTGCTGTTGGGGATTCCGGCGCTGGTGGCGCTGGTGGGGATCATCCAACTCCTGGCCGCGCTGGCGTGCAGCTACCTGATTTTGGTGGAAGAAGCGCCCGCCGAAGAAGCGCCTGTGATCACGGACGTCACCTTTCCCGCGGTGGGCGTGGGCAGCCTCGCCGTGCCGCGGCTACCGGAACCCATTGTGACGCCGTCGTTATTCGACTGGCTGCGCGCGCGCTGGCAGGCCCGCCTGCGCGCCGACGTCGCGGCGGCTCCTGACGAAACGCCCGCCGACGCCGCAGATGCGCCGCGGCCCACCGTGCGGAGGCAGACGTGAACCCCGATGCGCCGATGATCGGTCTGCCGGCGCTGCTGCTGGGATCGCTCAGCGCCACGGCCGCGCTGGCCTATGTGTTGCGCTACTGGGAACGCGCCGTGGCGCTGCTGGCCGCGCTTGTCACGGGCTTTTGGGCGACCCTGCTCTGGCAGGTGGACCTGAACGAGCCGCTGTGGATTCTGCCCGTGACCGGACGCGTGGTGGACCTGGCGGCCACCAGTGAGCGGCTGGGGTTCACCCTACGCCTGGAAGCGGGGAGCGTGCCGATTATGGGCGTGATCCTCTTTCTGGCCTGCGCCGCGTTCTTGCTCACCGCGGTATTGAGCCAGGGGCGCAGCTTCGCCCCGTTTACGCTGGCGCTGGTGACCGGCTACTGTAGCGTGGCGCTGATGATTACCGGACCGCTCGCGCCGCCGTGATGGCCGCGGCGCAGCCCGTCGCCGCGACGCCGCAACTGCGGGGCGCCGAGGGCATGTGGACGTTCGACAACCTCCCGAGCAAGCTCCTCAAGGACCGC
>CAYJQA010000223.1:0-1977 GCA_964372065.1 uncultured Litorilinea sp. | reverse complement strand
GTGACCGGCTACTGTAGCGTGGCGCTGATGATTACCGGACCGCTCGCGCCGCCGCTGCTGACGCCGCTGATCCTGGCCGGGCTGTCGGTGTTGGGCGTCTTTGTGCTGCAGGCCGGACGGCTGACGCGACCGGCGGGTCCGCTACGCAGCCTCGCGCCGCCCATGCTGGCGTTCCCATTGTTCTTGCTTGCAGCTTGGTATATCGAGCAGATTCCGCTGAACCCGCAGGATAACAGCGCGGCGCTGGCCGCGGCGCGCCTGATTTCCGTAGGGCTACTGCTGCTCATGATGCCCATGCCGCTGCACAGCGCGCAGCCGGCCATCGCCCAAACCGCGCCCCCGGTCGTGACGGCGCTGCTGCTGTTGCTCTTTCAACTGGCCGTGCTGCACCTGCTCTATCGGACGCTGGTCGTCTTTGCGTTTGTGCCGCAGCAAGCGCCGTTGGGACTGTGGCTCACGTGGATTGGGCTGGCGACGGCCGTGTGGGGCGGGCTGGCGGCCGCGGGGACCAGCCACGCCGGGCGGCTTTGGGGCTATAGCGCGCTGCACGACTGGGGGCTGATCCTGCTGGTGCTGTCCGCGCCGGGCGCGCGCGGGTGGTCGCTGGTCCTGTTCCTCTTTGGCCTACGGGCGGTGAGCATGTTCACGGCGGCGGTGGGGCTGGCGCAACTGGAGCAGCATACGGGCGGGATGTCGCTGGAGCACCTGCAGGGGGCGGGGAGTCGCCTGCCGTGGAACAGCGCTGCCTACCTCCTGGGCGGGCTGGGGCTGGCGGGCTTCCCGCTGAGCGCCGGGTTTACGGGCCATTGGGCCGCGCTGCAGATCGTGGCGGAATCCGACTGGCGACCGGCGGCGGTGGTGCTGCTGGCGTCGGGCGGCGCGATCTTCGGCTATATCCGGATGGCGCGGGCGCTCTTTGGGCCGCTGTCCAACCGGCTGCTGGTGCGCGAGCGCATGGTCGCGGTGGCGCTGGCCGCGGCCGCACTGCTGCTGTCCATCGCGCTGGCTGTCGCGCCGCAACTGATGAACGAACCCGTGGCCCGCGCCCTCCTGGCGTTTGCGCGGTGAGGGCGGCCATGTCGCGCATCTCACGTCTTAGCGGTTTCTATCAGAAGAGCCTGGACGAACGGGTCGCCGTGATCGCCGCGTGGGCGGGGCTGTCGCCGGATGAAGTGGCGGTGCTGGACCGCGGGATGGGCGTCAGCCAGGGCGACCAGATGATCGAAAATGTCGTGGGGCGCTACGATTTGCCCTTGGGTATCGGGACCAACTTTGTGGTGAACGGCCGCGAGGTGTTGGTCCCCATGGTCGTGGAGGAGCCGTCAGTGGTGGCCGCGGTGAGCTTGGCGGCCAAGCTGGCGCGGGCGGGCGGCGGATTCCGCACCGGCTCCACGCGCCCCATTATGATTGCCCAGGTGCAGTTGCTCGACGTGCCGGACATGGGCGCGGCGCAGGCCGCGATCCACGCCGCGCAGCCGGAGTTGTTGGCGCTGGCGAATACCAGCCCGACGATTGCGCGGCTGGGCGGCGGCCCGGTGGCGATTGTGGCGCGACCGCTGCCGCAGACGCCGACCGGCCCCATGCTGATCGTGCACCTGTTGTTTGACGTGCGCGACGCGATGGGGGCCAACGCGGTCAACACCGCGGCGGAGACCATCGCCCCGCGGCTGGAGTCGCTGAGCGGGGGACGGGCGCTGCTGCGGATTCTCAGCAATCTGGCGGACGAGCGGCGCGCCTGGGCCGAGACCCTGATCCCGGCGGGGGCGCTGGCGACCGCAGACGCCGAGGGACCGGCGGTCATCCAGGGGATTGCCCATGCCAACGCCTTTGCCGTCGCCGACCCGTATCGCGCGGCGACGCACAACAAGGGCATTATGAACGGGATCGACGCGGTGGCCGTGGCGACCGGGAACGACTGGCGCGGTCTGGAGGCCGGGGCGCACGCCTATGCCGCGCGCGACGGGCAGTACCGCGCGC
>CAYJQA010000222.1:6743-8608 GCA_964372065.1 uncultured Litorilinea sp. | reverse complement strand
CTACGCGATCGACGAATCCAACTCCATGGACACGGAGGATACGCTCGGCGAAGGCAAGCGCATCGCCAATGCCAAGAAGGCGGCGACCGTCCTGGCAGACTTGCTCCGCGACGGGGATCGCATCGGCATCATCGGCTTTGGAGGCGCAGACAACCCACCCGGCTGTGGCTTGCCACTGGATGGAATACCGGATGGAATACACAACGGCAATTGCCCCAATGCCAATATCGTCCGCCTGGCGCGCATCGATAATGTATCGGTGCCTGCTGATATCGGCGTCACCAAGGCAGCGATCGGCGGCGTGACCAACCGGCTTGTCTGGACCAACATCGGGCAGGGCCTCCTCGACGCCAAGAATATGCTGCTGGCTAATCCCGGCAACACCAATCCTGACCACATCATCCTGCTCAGCGATGGACAGGAGAATGTCAATCCCCTGTACAACACGCCCGCAGTCCGGGACGTGCTACAAGCCGCAGGCGTCTGCGTCGACACGATCGGCTTCGGACCGGAGGCGCCAGGGGCGCTAATGGCCCAGATCGCCGCGCAAAACTGCGGAACCTATATGCCGGTCCCCACGAGCGGCCTAGGAACCGGCATGGCCCAGGCGGCAGCGTTGGACCAGTTGGCCGCGATGAACGTGCCGGCGGAACTGACCGACGCCTTGGCGGTCGCCGCCTCAAGTTACTATCCGGGCCAGCTTGGCCTTGCCAATGCCAACGAATACCTCGACGTCGAAGCCCAGGATTCCGGACGTCTCTTCCACTTCTTGCACACGGGGGTGTCGACCGGTCAATTCATGTCGCACACTGTGGTGATCGACAAGTCGGTGAGCAGCTTCCAGTTCCTGGTTGCCGGAAAACAGGAAGAACAGCTAGACCAGAAGGGCTTTCGTCAGGTCGAAGTCCTTCCGCCAGGTGCACTGCGCTTTATTCCGATTAGCCCGCGCACCGGCGCCACGCCGGCTGATTGGGATATCCGCAACGATCCATTCCAGGACGTGCTCATCGTCAAGGATCCGGTGCCGGGCCCGTGGAGCTTCCGGGCACGCTATTTCGAGATTCAGGGTGACTTCATCATGAACCTGTCCGTGCAGTCGCAGATCCATCTGGAAGGCAGCCTGCTCAACCTGACCGACGGCATGGGCAAAGCCGGCGATGTGGTTCCCATCGTGGCTACGCTGATGGACCAGAACGGGCTGATTCCAGGTGCGGTGGTATTGGCTACCATCGCCAACGAGGGCGGTACCGACGTAACGCTCTTGTTGGACGACGGCAACCACAACGATGGCTCGGCCGGCGATGGCATCTACGGCTTCCCCTACAGTCTCACCGAGCACGGCGGCTCCTATGCCGTCCGCATTGGCGCAGTCTTTGACAATCCTGCTGTTCCCGGCGAGAAACTGCTCCGCGAATGGAATGGCGGCTTCTGGATCGATGGCCCGCAGGAGACCGGAAAACCCCAGTTCGAAGGCGACACCGACAAGGACGGTATGCCCGATGACTGGGAGCGCCGCTGTGGGCTCATCGTGGGGGAAAATGACGTACAGGGCGACAAGGATCGCGATGGGCTAAACAACATCGATGAGTTGCATGCAGGCACCTTGCCCTGCCGGGCCGACACCGACCGCGGCGGCGAGCAGGACGGCAGCGAAGTCAACGCCAGCCCTAAGCGCAATCCACTCTGGGCCGCCGATGACAAGGCCTTCAACATCAAAGGCATTACCCTCCGCCCGCTGAACCTGCGCATCGCCATCGACTGGTCGCAACGCCCGAACACGCACGTCAAAGTCTTCGTCTGTGTCAGCAAGGTTGCCGGCGAGCTTGGCGATTGCCGAGACATAGGCAACGAGGGCAACTTTGTCC
>CAYJQA010000222.1:0-6733 GCA_964372065.1 uncultured Litorilinea sp. | reverse complement strand
GACTCACCAACAACCAGACTTACTTCCTCACACTCTACGGTGAGGGTGAAGGTGGTGCACGTGGGGATTATTCGGATCAGTCGGCGGTGACGCCAAAGGAGGATCCGATACCTCCGCAGGGTGCATTCTTCATCGGCGGCCCGAACACAACCATGGGAGGCGATGTAGCAACCTCCCGCAACGTGACGTTGTTGGTCGACGCGATGGATACTGACAGCGAGTTCGAAGGTCCGGCGGGTCTCGGCTCTCACAGCGTGGCTCACGGGCTGGTTAGTCCGCAGTTTGCAGGTATGTTCGCGGCTAGTGATAATGTGGAGATGCGATTCGCCAATACAGAGGATGGGATCGCCACTGCGCCTTGGGAACCGCTCTCCGACGCCAAGGCTTGGGTACTGGATTGTGCAAACGGCGCTCAATGCACGGTCTTCGGCCAGTTCCGTGACGGAGCCGGGAACGAGTCGCTCATCATCACCGACGACATCGAGCTCGCCGCGGTGACCAAACTGGACATCTACTTGCCCTTCACGAACAGGGACCAGCAAGACTGACCCCCCTACGGGCGCGCGGGGGGGGGGGGGGGGGTTTGGCCCCCCCCCCCCCCCACACCTTTCCCCCGTCGCTTGCGTCTCGCCCCGGCGCAGGTATAATACTCGTCAAGTGTAGTCGCCCCATTCCACCACTAGAAAGCCGAACGCCATGCCCCAGGGTCCAATCCGTGTCGGCATCGCCGGCCTCGGACGCAGCGGTTGGGACATCCACGCCAGCCTCCTCGCGCCCCTGTCAGACCAATACCAAGTTATCGCCGTCGTGGACGACGACGCCGACCGGCGCGCCGAAGCCGTCGAGCGCTTCGACTGCCAGGCCTACACCGGCTACGCCCAGTTGTTGGCAGACCCGGCGGTCGAACTGGTCGTCGTCGCGCTGCCCAGCTTCCTCCATGCCGACGCCACCATCGCCGCCCTCGCTGCCGGCAAGCACGTGGTCTGCGAGAAGCCCATGGCCGTCTCCCTCGCCGAAGCCGACGCCATGATCGATGCCGCGCGCAGCCATGACCGCCTCCTCACCATTTTCCAACAGCGCCGTTATGACCCCGCCTTCGCGAAGATACAGGAGATCATCGCGTCCGGTCGCTTGGGCCGCATCGTCCAAATTCGCATGGCCGAATCGCGCTTTAGCCGCCGGTGGGACTGGCAGACGCTCCAGAAATTCGGCGGCGGCAGCCTCAACAACACCGGCCCCCACTTGATGGACCAGGCGCTCCAGCTCTTCGGCCCAGCCGAACCGCACGTCGCCTGCCACCTGGACCGCACCTTAACCCTGGGCGACGCCGACGACCACGTCAAGATTCTCCTGCAAGCGCCCGCTGCGCCCACCATTGACATCGAGGTCTTCAGTTGCGACCCCTATCCCCCGGCCAACTGGCACATTGCCGGCACGCTCGGCGGCCTCACCGGGACCGCGCGCCAGCTGGAGTGGAAGTGGGTCACGCCCGCCGAGATGCCCCCGCGCACCCTGGACACCCAGCCCACCCCTGACCGCAGCTACAACCGCGACGCGCTCACCTGGCATCAGGATGCGTGGGAATATACCGGCAGCATGGACGACGCCTACCGCCAGTATTATGTAGACCTCTACGCAACCATCCGCGCCGGCGCGCCGCTCAAGATCACCCCGGAAAGCATCCGTCGCGTGATCTGGCTGCAGCAAGCGTGTCACCGGCTCGCGCCGCTTCCGCAAACCATCCCGTAGGCCCGCCTGCCGGCCGCCACCCTTTTACCAAGGATACTGGGTTCATGACGATCCTAATCACCGGCGGCGACAGCCGTCTGGCCCGCACCTTTGCCGCGGCGCTCGTCGCGACCGCGCCTGTGCGTCTCTTCGCTGCAGCCTTCTCTGCACCGCCGCCGGACGGCGCGACGCAAGTCGCCGGCGACCTCTGCGACCCCGCCGCCGTCACCGCGGCCCTCTCCGGCGTCAGCACGATCCTCCACCTCGCGCCCTACTTGGTCGGACGCGAAACGCCGCCGGACCCCGTCACCGCGCTGGACCAGGCCACACGCGGATCCTATGTGCTGGTCAATGCCGCCCGCGCCGCCGCCGTCGACTGCTTGATCCTTGCCAGTACGCTTGACCTTTTCGACCGTCTGCCGGGCCACTGGCGGGTCGACGAGACCTGGCGGCCCCGCCCCACGCCGCACTTGTCCCAGCTATGCCCGTGGCTGGCCGAGATCTCCATCCGCGAAAACGCGCGCCTGGGCCAGATGCAGACCGTCTGCCTCCGCTTTGGCACGATCGTGGATGACCGCACGGCCGCCGCCTGGGACTTCGACCCTGCGTGGGTCCACCTTGACGACGCCATCCAAGCCGTCCACGCGGCGCTACGCTACCGCGGGCCGCGCCGCCCGGATTGGGCCGTCTTCCACATCATGGCCGCCGGTCCGCGCGCCAAGTTGCGGCTTGCCCACGCGGCCAGCGCCAAGCCGGCCTTCGGCTATGCCCCGACCCACGACTTCGCCGCGCGCTGGTCCGCTCAGAAGCCGCCCACGCCGCCGGTCGATCTGCGCCCCTGGCGCGCCGTCCTCGCCCCGCCGCAGCCCATCCCGTCGCGCCCCATCCGCAAGGTCGCGATCTTTGGCGCGGGCGGTCCTATGGGTTCTGCGGTCACACAGGAGTTGCTCTCCTCCTATACCTTGCGCGCCACGGACGTCCGCCCCCTAGCCGACATTGCCGCCGAGGCTGTGCCCCAAGCGCCCGGCGCGCCGCTGCCGACGCCCCTCGCGCCGCCCCATGCGAACCTCATGGTGGACGTGCGCGACCCCGCCGCCGTGCTGACCGCCGCCGCGGGCATGGACGCGCTCATCAACTGCACCGTCGTCCGCCCCCATCCCGTCAATGCCTTCCTGGTCAACACCATCGGCGCGTACAACGTCATGACCGCCGCCGTCGCCCACGGCATCCGCCGCGTGGTCCATACCGGCCCTCTGGTCCAGCACGTTCCCGGCCCTGGCGACTATCTGGGCGATTACGACGTGCACGTGGACGCCCCGGCGCGTCCCTATGATCATCTCTACATCCACTCCAAGTACCTGGGCCAAGAGATTTGCCGCGTCTTTGCCGACTATTACGACTTGGAAGTGCCGGTCCTGCTGTTCGCCCTACTCTTCAACCCGGACATCCCGACCTATTCGTCACCCTTCATGATCTCTTGGCCCGACACCGGACGCGCCTTGCGCCGTGCTCTGGAGGTCGTCGCGCTGCCCCAGCCCTACACGATGGTCAACATCAGCGCCGACTTGCCCCACGGTCGCTATGACCACGCCAAAACCTACGCCGTCTTGGGTTGGACGCCGCGCGACGCGCTGGAAGACTTCTGGCAGGATGCCCCCGCCGGCAATACCGCGGACGCGGCTACCGCCGCTTAACAGTCAAAGGAACCGCTCATGTCACAAGACCGTTTCCCGCTTGCCTTTAGCACGCTGGGCTGCCCCGGCTGGAGCTTCGACCACGCCGTCGCCCAGGCCGCCCGCCACGGCTACCGCGCTCTGGAGGTTCGCCTCTATAACGCCGACATTATCCCCGCCGATCTGCCCGCCGCCGACCGCGCCGCCATGCGCAAAACGCTCGCCGAGCACGGCATGAGCATCGTCGGCCTGGGCGCGTCCACGCGCTTCGCCTTTGCCGACGCCGCCACACGCCGCGCCAACGAGACCGAGTTGGTCAAGTACCTGGAGCTTGCCGCCGACCTGAACGTGCCCATGGTCCGCACCTTTGGCTCGCCGGGCCAGATCGACATCCCCATGTCTGATGCCATCAACTACGTCGCCGAATCCCTGAACCGGGTCGCGCCCGCCGCCGAGCGGCTGGGCGTCGACGTCATTTTGGAAACGCACGACGCCTTCTGCAACGGGGCCGACGTCGCCGCCACGTTGGCCCAAGTGGAAAGCAAGGCCATCGGCGCGGTTTGGGACATCCACCACCCCTTCCGCATGGGCGAAGACATCGCGACCACCTGGCGCGTCCTGGGCCAGCGTGTCAAGCACTTCCACATCAAAGACGCCCGTCTGCGCCCCGATGGGTCGTGGCAGTTGGTGCTGCTCGGTCAGGGCGAAGTCCCTTGCCGCCAGGCGGTCGAACTGCTCGACCGCGCGGGCTACACAGGCTACATCAGCGTGGAGTGGGAAAAGAAGTGGCACCCGGAGATCGAAGAGCCGGAGATCGCCCTGCCCCAGCATGCCGATCTTCTGCGTGAGTGGTTCGCCGCCCTGCCTGCCCGCGCCGTCTAGTCTCGCCGGAGTCCGGCGCGCTGGCATGACCGCGGCGCGCCGTTAGCTGTACCCACGTGTTCTTAACATCAGGAGGAGTCATGCTTCCAACAATCGAACCCGGCATCAAGATCGCCGCCCAGATGTTGCCCGAACCCACCGAAGACGACCTCAGATTCGTCAAGCAGATGGGCGTCGACTATACGGTACTGTGGACCGACGCGTCCAAGTCGTCCTACGAGTACTACGCCAGCCGCCGCAAGCTTTTTGAGAACCACGGCATCAAAGTCTACGGCTTCGGCAATCGCGACGTCCACAACCAGCCCGACATCGTGCTCAACTTGCCCGGCCGCGATGCCAAGGTGGAACAGTACAAGCGCCACCTACGCGACCTGAGCAAAGCCGGCATCCCCTATACCACCTATGCCCACATGGCCAACGGTATCTGGAGCAGTGACCGCGAGGAAGGTCGCGGCGGCGCCAGCGCACGCGCCTACGATCTCGCCAAACCGGCCAAGGGTTGGTGGAAGGGTGGCTTCTATGAGGGCGAGATCACCCACGGTCGCCGCTATACCCAGGAAGAAATCTGGGACAACTATCGTTCCTTCATCGAAGAAGTCGCGCCTATCGCCGAGGACGGCGGCGTGCGTATCGGCTTCCACCCCGACGATCCCCCGCAGCCCGAGTTGGGCGGCGTGCCGCGCTGCATATTCAGCAGCTTCGACGGCTATCAGCGTGCCCTCGACATCGCCGCCAGTCCCAATGTCGGCATCTGCTTCTGCGTCGGTTGCTGGCTCGAAGGCGGCCCCCTCATGGGCAAAGGCCCAGTCGAATCCCTCAAGGAGTTCGGCGCACAGGGCAAGATCTTCAAGGTCCACCTCCGCAACGTCGACCATCCGCTGCCCCATTTCGTGGAGACATATCTCGATAACGGTTACCAGGACATGTATAAGGTGGTAAAGGCCCTGGCCGAGATCAACTTCGACGGCGTCGTCATCCCCGACCACATCCCCACCATGCTTGACGACCCGCGCCTGGGCACCGCCTTCTCCATCGGCTACATGAAGGCGCTTGTCAGCCGCGCCAATGAGGAAGTCGCAGCCGCGTCGGCCCGTTAATCGCTACGCGAAAGAAAGGAACTCTCCGTGCTGTTCGAGTTGCGTGAATACCACTGCAAGCCCGGCAAGCGCGACGAATGGGTCCGCTTCATGGAAGAGGTCGTGATCCCGTTCCAAACCTCCCAGGGTATGGTCGTCGTCGCCAGCTTCGTGGGCGAAGCCGCCGACGACCTCTATGTCTGGATCCGGCGCTTCGACAGCGAAGCCGAGCGCGCCCGGCTCTACCAAGCCGTCTACGAGTCCGACACGTGGAAGAATGAAATGTCGCCCAAGGTCCCGGAGATGCTCGACCGCACCAAGACCGTCGTGACGCGACTCAACCCGACGGCCAAGTCGGTCATCCGTTAGCCACCGTGCCGCGTCCGGCGCACCGGAGTCCACATTTTGCTGCGCCCGGCGAACCGGTGTCCCTGCGTGTTGACTCCGGTTCGCCCCGATGCGCCCACCACGCCCTGGACCAAGGAACTGCCTCATGCGTCGCCGCGCCATCATGGTCATGTTCGACAGCCTCAATTGGCACATGCTCCCGCCCTACGGCTGCGACTGGATCCATGCGCCCAACTTTCGCCGTCTGGCCCAGCGTACCCTCACCTTCGACAACTGCTTCGTGGGCAGTATGCCCTGCATGCCGGCCCGCCGCGAGCTGCACACCGGTCGCTACAATTTCCTCCATCGCAGTTGGGGGCCGCTGGAACCTTTTGACGACTCCATGCCCGAATTGCTGCGCCAACACGGTATCTACACGCACCTGACCACGGACCACCAGCATTACTTCGAGGACGGCGGCGCCACCTATCACCAACGCTACAGTAGTTGGCAGTTTGCGCGTGGACAGGAAGGCGACGCCTGGATGGGACAGGTCGCCGACCCCGCAATTCCCCCCGTCGTCACCGTGCGCGACAACACGGACAAGAACGACACCGACCGCGCCTGGCGGCAGGACTGGATCAACCGCCAATATCTGACTAGTGAGGAATTGCAGCCCCAGGCCATCACCTTTGCCGCCGGTCTAGACTTCATGCGGCGCAACGCGGAGCAGGATAACTGGTTCCTCCAGATCGAGACCTTCGACCCCCACGAACCGTTCTTCACCCAGCAGCACTACAAGGACCTCTATCCTCACGACTACCAGGGCAAGCACTTCGACTGGCCCAATTACACCCGCGTGACCGAGACGCCGGACGAAGTCGCCCACCTGCGCATGGAGTATGCCGCGCTGGTCAGCATGTGCGATGCTTATCTGGGCAAAGTCTTGGACCTCATGGATGAACTGAATCTCTGGGACGATACGCTGCTCATCGTCAACACCGACCACGGCTTCCTGCTCGGCGAGCATGACTGGTGGGCCAAGGT
>CAYJQA010000221.1:0-8613 GCA_964372065.1 uncultured Litorilinea sp. | reverse complement strand
GCGGTGTTCAGTCCGTGCGACTGACTTAATTGAACCGACCCCCACGACCGCCGGCTGGCCGGCGCAGCGTGCGGGTCTAGCCAACGGGAAGCGAGCATGAGCGCCAAACGCAGCAAACAAGCGGCGGCAGCATCACCCGCAGACCAATCGCCTGCCACCGTAGACAGCGCAGCGATCGATGCCATTGTCCACGCCTATCACGGCGCGCCCTTTGCCGTGCTTGGCCCCCACGCGGTGAGCGTGAACGACGCCCCGGCGCTGGCCGTGCGCGCCTTCCGCCCGCTGGATGTGGCGGTCTGGGTGGTGGAGCCGGACGGCACGCGCACCGCCATGACGCGGCTGGATGACGCCGGTTTCTATGAAGCGATCCTGCCGGGGCGCGCGGCCGATCTCGCGTATCAGTTGGTGGTAGTGGGATCGGCGGGCGACGAGCATATCCTCGCAGACCCTTACCGCTTCCCGCCACTGCTCACCGATTATGACTTGCACCTGTTGGGCGAAGGCAACTTCATCTACATCTACGAGAAGTTGGGCGCGCAGCTGCGCGAGATCGACGGCGTGGCGGGCGTCAACTTTGCGGTGTGGGCCCCTAACGCCGAGCGCGTCAGCGTGGTGGGCGAGTTTAACGGCTGGGACAACCGCGCCCATCCCATGCAGATGCGCGGGAGCGTCGGCGTGTGGGAACTCTTTATTCCCCACCTGGTGGAAGGCACGCACTATAAGTACGCGGTCAAGTCGCGCTTTCTCGGCTATGAGATCGACAAGTCCGACCCCTATGGGTTCTATGCCGAGGTCCGGCCCAGCACCGATTCACGGGTGTGGGACCTGCACAAGTATGCATGGGGCGACGATGCCTGGGTGACGGCGCGGCCGGAGCGCCAGGCGTTGGACCAACCCGTCAACATCTACGAGGTGCATCTGGGGTCGTGGCGGCGCGTGCCGGAGGATAACGGTTTCCTCGCCTATCGCGACCTGGCGCATCAACTGGTGGAGTATGCCCAGGCGATGCACTACACCCACATCGAGCTGATGCCCATCACCGAGCACCCGTTTGACGGGTCGTGGGGCTATCAAGCCACGGGCTACTTTGCCCCCACGAGTCGCTTCGGCACGCCCGATGACTTCAAATATATGGTGGATTACTGTCATCAGCACGGCATCGGGGTGATCCTGGATTGGGTGCCGGCCCACTTCCCGCGTGATGCTCACGGCCTTGCCTTCTTCGACGGTACGCATCTGTATGAACACTCGGACCCGCGGCTGGGCGAGCATCTGGACTGGGGCACGAAGATCTTTAACTTTGGGCGCAACGAGGTGCGTAACTTCCTCCTGAGCAGCGCCGTCTTTTGGCTTAAGGAATACCATCTCGACGGGCTGCGCGTGGATGCGGTGGCCTCCATGCTTTATCTGGATTACAGCCGCGAAAGCGGCGAGTGGCTCCCTAACCGTTATGGGGGTCGCGAGAACCTGGAAGCCATCGATTTCTTGCGCCGGTTTAACGAGGTGACGCACGCCGAGACGCCGGGCATCCTCACGATTGCCGAGGAAAGCACGGCGTGGCCCATGGTGACGCGGCCCACCTATATGGGCGGGCTGGGCTTTGACCTCAAATGGAACATGGGCTGGATGCACGACACGTTGAGCTACATGCAGAAGGACACGGTGCATCGGCGCTACCATCAGAACCAGGTGACGTTCAGCTTGATCTATGCCTTTCATGAGAACTTCGTGCTGCCTTTCAGCCATGACGAGGTGGTGCATCTCAAGCGTTCCATGCTGGACAAAATGCCCGGCGACGTTTGGCAGAAGTATGCCAATCTGCGCGCGCTCTATGCCTATATGACCGCCCATCCCGGCAAGAAGCTGCTCTTCATGGGGAGCGAGTTCGGACAATGGAGCGAGTGGAATGAGGCGCGCAGTTTGGACTGGCACTTACTCCAGTGGCCGGATCATCACCAGTTGCAGCAGTACGTGGCGGCGCTCAACCGCCTCTATCGCACCGAAGCCGCGCTGCACGCGATTGACGCCAGTTGGGAAGGCTTTGAGTGGATTGACATTAGCGACGCCGACAAGTCGATCATCAGCTTTGTGCGGCGCAGCCACAACCCGGCGGACTCGATCGTGGTGGTGTGTAACTTCACCCCGGTGCCGCGCCTGCGTTATCGGGTTGGGCTGCCCATGAGCGGCGTCTACCATGAGCTACTGAACAGCGACGATGGGGAGTATGGCGGCAGCGGCGTGGGCAACGGCGGCCAGGTCGCAGCCGAGGCGCTGCCGTGGCAGCGCTGCAACTTCTCGGCGCCGCTCAACCTGCCGCCGCTCGGTGTGCTGTATCTGAAGGCCGGCCAGTGACCTGTAACCGTACCGTTTTCTGTGCATGCTAGGTGGGGCGATACGCTATGTCTGATGCGGACCTACCGGCGACCACCATGACGCACTTGGCGACGATCCCCGAAAAACGCCCGACGATTTTGGTGGTGGACGACAACCGAACCCTGAGCCGGATTCTCCGTGAGTTGTTGGAAGCCCAGGGGTATTTGGTGGACGCGGCTTTCGACGGTCACGAGGCGCTGGAGTACCTACGCACGCGCACGCCCGATCTGATCGTGTCGGACGTAGTCATGCCTCAGATTGACGGCTACGAGCTGCTGCGCCAACTGCGCAGCAACTCGGCCACCCAGCAGATACCGGTCATCTTCCTCACCGCATTCGACACGCCGGAGGGACGGCGGCGGGCCAAGGAAGCCGGGGCGGTTGATTTTCTGACCAAGCCGCTGGACGACGCCGACTTGCTCGTGACCGTGCGCGCGGCGCTGACCCACCAGTCCGAGATGGAAGCCGCCATCCAGCGCCGCGTCGAAGTCGTGCGCAACGAGATACTGGGGCTGATCCAGCACGAGTTCCGTACGCCGCTCACCTTCATCATGGGCTATGCGGAGTTTCTGCACAGCACCTTGCACGAAGAAATCCGGCGCGATGAGATCGCCCACTCGGTCGAGGCGATCTTGGAAGGCAGCCGGCGGCTGCATCACCTGGTGGAGAGCTTCTTGATGCTCGCCACGTTGAGCCGCGAGGCGCTGCCCGACGACGAGTTCTATCCGCTGGACCCGATGGTCATGTGGCGCGAGACCGTCGCGCCCCAGCGCGAGGAGTTGAACGCGGCCAAGCTGCGCGTGCTGCTGCTGGAGCCGCCGGACCCCATCATCGCCTTTGGCATGATGGACCTGCTGCGCGAGGCGTTGTCGCGGCTGTTGGACAATGCCATCCGCTACCGCAAGCCGGAATCCACGACCATCATGCTCGCCACGGTTGCCAAGCCGGGCTATGTAGGCTGGTCGATCCGCGACGACGGGATCGGCATCGCGCCGGAGATGCAACTGCGGTTGGCGGAACCGTTCCAGCGCGGTCACCACGCCTTGACCGGCGAGCATGGGGCCGGGCTGGGGCTGTCGCTGGCGCGCCGCGTGGCCGAGCTTCACGGCGGCTATCTGGAAATCGAGAGCGCCGAAGGCGTCGGCAGCACGTTTACCCTCTGGGTGGCCGACCGCGAGGTATAGGCGGCGGCTGCCATCAACGAGACACAACATGGCTAACACACTGTGGATTCACGGCGGACGTCTGCCCGCCGGTACTACGCTTGCGCCCGGCGAAGCGCTGATTGTGGACGGGCGTATGGCGGCAGGGGACGCGCCCGCGTCCGCGGCGACGCTGGACGCGGGCGGCTGCACCGTGCTGCCCGGTCTGATCGACGTACACGTTCACGGCGCGGTCGGGGCCGACACCATGGACGGCGACCCTGCCGGGCTGGCGCGCATGGCGCAGTTCTTCGCCCGCCATGGCGTGACGGCCTTCCTGGCGACGACCATGACCGGGAGCCACGCGGCCACGCTGGCCGCGGTGCAGGCGGTGGCGGCGGCAGGACCGCGGCCCCATGCCAACGGCGCGACCTGTCTGGGCGTCCATCTGGAAGGGCCGTATCTCAGTCCGCGCTTTCCCGGCGCACAGTTGAGCGACGCGATTCGCCCCGCGGACCTGGGGGAGTTCGCCGAACTGGTTGCGGCGGGGCCGGTGCGGATGATCACGCTCGCGCCCGAACAGCCGGGCGGGCTTGACCTGACAGCCGCGGCCGTGCGGCAGGGGATCGTGGCGGTTACGGGTCACACCGCCGCCACCTACGCCGAGTGCGAAACCGGCATCGCGGCGGGGATCACCCAGGCGACCCACACCTACAACGCCATGACGGGGCTGCACCACCGCCAACCGGGGACGCTGGGCAGCGTCCTCACCAACGACACAGTCTATGCCCAACTCATCGCGGACAATGTGCACGTCCATCCCGCGGCCATGCGGGTGCTGGCGCGGTGCAAGGGCGTGGCGCGCACCGTGCTGATCACGGACGCCATGCGCGCGACGGGTCTGCCGCCGGGCGAGTACGACTTGGGCGGGCAGGTGGCTACAGTCGCGAACGGCGAATGCCGTCTGGCGGACGGCACATTGGCGGGGAGCATCCTGACGCTGGAGAAGGGCTTGGCGAACTTCCTGGCCGCGGCGGGTCTGGATCTGGCGACCGGCTGGCCCGCCGCCAGCGCCGCGGCGGCAACGTCGTTGGGGCTGGATGCCGAGCGCGGGTGCAGCGCGCCCGGCGCGCGGGGCGACCTGGTGCTGCTGGACGCCGCACTGACGGTGGTGGCGACGGTGGTGGGTGGGCGCGTGGTCTATCTGCGCGACGCCGATCGCCTAGGCGGCGACCGTGGTGACCAGGACCCGGACGGCCCCGGCTGCTTGTAGCGCGGCGACCACGCCGGGCGGGCTGACGGCGGCCACCAGCGCGATGAGGTTGCCGCCGCCCCCGCCGCCGCTGAGTTTGGCCCCGGCCGCGCCCGCCGCGCGGGCAGCCGCCACGAGCCGGTCCAGCAGCGGCGTGCTGACGCCGATCTGCGCCAACAGGGCGTGATTGCGGTCAAAGAGGGAGCCAAGTTCCGCCGTCGCACCGGCCTCGATGGCGACGCGCGCGGCCAGGACCAGGCCGCCGATTTCGTCGAACCAAGCGCCATAGCGAACGGGGTCGGCGGCGCGGCGCCGGCGCACCCCCTCGACCATGGTGCGTGTCGGGCTGGGGATGCCGCTGTCGGCAATCACCAGCTGGAACGGCGCGCCCGGCGTGAAAACTTCCGGCAGCGTCCCCTTGATAAACCAGACGGGCTTGCCATAGGCGACCACGGTATTGTCGATGCCGCTGGGCGTGCCGTGATAGTGCAACTCACCGCTATAGACCAACTCGCTGACCACGGCCGGGTCGGGCGTGACGCCCGCCTGGGCGTGGATGGCGCGCACCAGGGCCGCGCTCAACGCCGCGCCGCTGCCCATGCCCGCGGCGATGGGGATGGCGCTGGTCAGTTCGATGCGCCAGTCGGGGTCTTGGGGCAGGCCCAGCCAGGCCAGGGTGGCGCGGGTCACGACCGCCAGCGCGTCGTCGTCGCCCGCAGCGACCAACCGCACTTCACGGCCCACATCCGGCGCGGCCAGTATGCAGCCGGACCCGGCGGCTTGCCGGTGGATACGGGCGCGCGCGACGCGCTCCCACACCGGCACGGCAATCGCCGGACGGTGGTAGACCACCGCATGTTCGCCGGCCAGAATTACCTTGCCCGGCGCGCTCGCCTCGACCACGGTCATCTTCAGGCCAGCGCCGCCATGATGTGGTCGGGCGCGTCGGTGATGATGGTGTCCACGCCCAGGGCCGCCAGCCGTCTGGCCTCCTCGGCGTCGTTGACCGTCCAGACGTTGACCGCGGCGGGGATGGCCTTGGCCCAGGCCATGTACGCGGCGTCGACTAAGGCAAAGTGCGGGTGCAGCGCCTCGGGGCGCATGATGGGACTAAACCACGCATCGGCCAAGTGGGGCGGCAGCGGCTGGCCGTAATAGAGCAGGCCCAGCGCCACCTGGGGGTCGAACCAGCGCAGCTTGATCAAGGTGACCGGGTTGAAGGACGACACGATCACTTGGTCGTAGAGCCGGCGGTCGCGGATCATGGTCGCTACCAACTCGACTTCGGGACCGCCCCAGGGGTCCTGGCTTTTGATCTCGACGTTGACGCGGCAACGGTGACCGACCAGGTCAAAGACCTGCGCCAGCGTGGGGACGCCGACCCCGGCAAAGGAGGGGTTGAACGAACTGCCCGCATCCAGCGCGGCCAACTGCGTGGCGGTCAGGTCGGCGACCCGGCCCTGGCCGTTGGTGGTCGCCTCGACTGTGTAGTTGTGCATGATGACAAGCTGCCCGTCGGCGCTGCGCTGGACGTCCAACTCGATGCCGTCCGCGCCCATGTCCAGGGCGGCCTGGAACGCGGGCAGTGTGTTTTCCGGGGCGACGGTCCTGGCCCCGCGATGGGCGAAGACCTGGGTTTGTCGTGCCATGTCCGGCCTGCTTTCGTGTGCTCGATGGGTGATGGTTAGGCGCCGGGAGAGGGGCGCAGCGCCGGTTCGGCGCGGCTGAGTTCCACCAGGCTCGGTCCGTCGATGAGGCCGATGGGTTTGCCCACGGCCCACCGGCGCGCCGCGTCGCTGATCGTGCCGGTGGTGACGAGATAGGCCATCTCCGCGTTGTGATGGTGGAGCGTGCCAAACAGGTCGCGCACGATCGGCTCGCCCACGGTCCCGCGATAGCGTTTGCATTGAACCAGCGCACGGCGGCCATGCGCGTCGACGATGATCAGGTCCACGCCGCCGTCTTTGATGTCGGGCGTGTTGATGACGCTGTAGCCCTGGCGCGCAAAGACGCGTTCGGCCACATACTTCTCAAAGTCGAAGGGCGGCAGATTGTGCAGTTGTTCCAGCGACAGCACCCCCCAGTCACTGGGGCGCAGACGGGCGCGCCAGCGGCGCAGGACGGCCCACCAGCCCAGGGCCAACGGGATGCCCAGCGCGATGCTGGCCGCGATCAGCGCGAGGTCCAGCGTGCGGATGGGGACCACGCCAAGCCCCAGCAGCCGCCACGCCAACCAGCCGTAGAGCGCCAGCCAGCCTAGCGACCCCACCGTCAGCGCGAAGGTACGCACGTTGAGTTGGCGGGGCGGCTGCCAACGGGGCGGGCGGAACCGGAAGGCGCGCAGGAAGAATTGGCGTTGGGTCATAGGGTTGGCCGTGGTCAGACGCTAGAGGCCGAATAGACGTCCGAGCAGCCCCTTCTTTCTGGGCGCGGGCGGTGGGGGCGGCAGCTCGATTTCCAACTCCGGTTCCAATTCGTCCTCGTCAGGGATGATGCCCAGTTCGCGCTTGAGCGCCTCGGTCATGGCATCGGGCGTCCACATGGGTTCCCACACGATTTGGACATTGACCGCGCTGGCTCCTTGCCCCAGCAGCGTCTTTTCTACGTTTTCGATGATCTGCGGCCCCATGGGGCAATGCGGCGTGGTCAGCGTCATGGTCACGGCGACGGCGTCATTGGGATGCACGGCCACGTCATAGACCAGCCCCAGGTCGACGATATTCTGATAGATTTCCGGGTCGATGACCACGCGCAGATAATCGCGGCAGCGCTCCGGGGTCAATGTGTCGTTCATGCCGTGCTTCTCCTGTCCGTCAGTCGTGATCGCCTGCGGTGGGCTTTTGCAGCAGTTCGATCAAGACGCCGTGGGTGGCCTTGGGGTGGACAAAGGCGACCCAACCGTGGACCCCGCGCCGCGGGGTCTCGTCAATCAGACGCAGCCCCTGCTCGCGCAAGGTCGCCAAGGCGGCCGTGATGTCGGCCACTTCAAAGCAAATATGGTGTGTGCCTTCGCCGCGGTTTTGTAGAAAGCGCGCGGTGCCGCTTTCGGTGTCGGTGGGCGCGATGAGTTCGATGGTCCCGTTGCCGACATCCAGGAACGCGGCTTCCACCTGCTGTTCGGGGATGGCGAGGCGCTGGAGCACTGTGCAGCCCATGCCGTCGCGATAGGTTGCGATGGCGGCGTCCAGGCTTTGCACCACGATCCCCACATGGTCGATCCGGCTGAACATGCTAGACCCAGCTTTCCGGTGTGTATTCGCCAAAGACCCGGCGCAGCGCGTCGCAGATTTCGCCCAGCGTCGCATAGGCTTCGACCGCCTCGATCAAGAGCGGCATGAGCAGGGCGTGTGGGTCGGCTGCGGCGGCCTCGATCTGTGCGAGCAGGCCGGCGACACGGGCATTGTCGCGCGTGGCGCGCAGGTCGGCCAGGCTCGCTCGCTGGCCGGCGGCCACGGCTTCGTTCACGCGCAGCAGGTCCGGCTTCGTCTCGGCGTCGGTCTGGAAGCGGTTGACGCCGACCACGATCTGGTCGCCCGCCTCGATGGCGCGTTGGGTGCGATAGGCCGCTTCTTGGATCTCGCGCTGGATGTAGCCTTCTTCGACCGCCCGCAGGCTGCCGCCCAACTCGTCGATGCGTTGGATATACGCGGCGGCCTGGCGCTCGATCTGGTCGGTTAGCCACTCAATGTAGTACGACCCGCCCAACGCATCCACCGTGTCGGCGACGCCGCTTTCGTAGGCGATGACCTGCTGCGTGCGCAGCGCCACCTCGACCGACTTCTCGGTGGGCAGCGCCAGCGCCTCGTCCATGCCGTTGGTGTGCAGGCTTTGCGTGCCGCCCAGGAC
>CAYJQA010000220.1:6731-8625 GCA_964372065.1 uncultured Litorilinea sp. | reverse complement strand
CTCAACGAGCAACCTAGCTAGACAGCCGGCCACAGCAGCGAACTGCTTGCCATGCGCATCCTATACGTTGAAGACAATTTCGCCGACGCCGACTTGGCACGCCGGCATCTGGCTCGCTATGCTCCCAGCATCCAGATGGAAATCGCGACCTCCTATGGCGAGGCCGTGGCGCAGTTGGAGAAATCGGCCGAGCAGCATGGTCTCTATGACCTGGTGCTGACGGATGTGCGATTGCCCGACGGCGACGGGCTGCGGCTGCTCGGTCACATCCGCAGCCGCCGCTTGGAATTGCCCGTGGTGGTGCTCACCGGGTCGGGCAACGAAGAAATGGCGGTGGCCGCGCTCAAAGGCGGGGCCGACGACTACCTCTCCAAGCGTGATGGCTATCTGGCGCGTCTGCCGGCCGTGTTGGAGACGGCGCTGCAGCGCTTCCATGCCGCCTCCAGCCATCGCCGCCGCCCGCTCAACGTCCTCTACGCCGAACACACCCCTGCCGACATTGACCTGACCCGGCGCTTCTTGGCGCGCTATGCGCCTGATATCCAACTGGATGTGGTCAACACCGGACCCGAAGTGATCCAGGTGTTTGTCAACAGCGACGCGGGCACGGGATATGACCTGCTGTTGCTGGACTATCGGCTGCCCGGTATGAATGCGCTGGACGTGGTCAAGGAACTGGAGCTTGCCGGCAAGCTCAAGATTCCGGTGGTGCTCGTCACCGGCCAGGGCGATGAAGAAGTCGCGGTGCAGGCGCTGCGCTTGGGCATCTCCGACTATCTGGTCAAGAACCCCGGCTATCTGTTCCAACTTCCGCGTACGTTGGAAAACACCTACAACCAGCGCCAACTCCAACTGGAGCGCGCCGCCTTGCAGGAATCCGAGCAGCGCTACCGGATGCTGTTTGAGCGTGCGCCGGTGATCATCTCGACCAAGGACGCCGAAGGCCGCTATACCAGTATCAACGCGCTGGGCGTGGGGGTCATCGGCCAGAACCCCATCGGCCTGACCGACCAACAGCTCTTCCCGGCGGAATATGTGGCGGACTATCGTGCGCACGACCAAGACGTTATGCACACGCGTACCGAAAAGATGCGTCAAGAGCGGATCCCCACACCCGAGGGCGAACGCGTCTTTCTCGTACGCAAGACCCCGCTGATCGACAGCGACGGCGGGGTGAGCGGCGTCTTTGGCATCAGCCTGGACATCACCGAGCGCATCCGCGCCGAAGAAGACCGGCGCGAGCACGAACAACGCTTCGGCCAGCTTGTCGCCCACATTGACCAGGTCTTTTGGCTGCTGGAAACGGCCACCGACCGGCTGCTGTTTATCAGCCCGGCCTATGAGACCATGTGGGGGCGCAGTTGCGACAGCGCCTATGCCGACCCGTCCAGCATCGCCCAGGCCATCCTGCCGGAAGAGCGGTCGCGTTTTGTGGAGGCCCAGGCGCGCACCTTACACGGCCACGCCGCCGAAGTCGAAGTGCGGGTGCAGCGCCCCGACGGCACGTTGGTGTGGGTCGTGTGCCAACTGTTTCCCGTCTTTGACGACACCGGCGGCATCCACCGCATCGCCGGCACCGCGCGCGACGTGACGGATCGCCGCCGCGAACAGGAGCACTTGCAGCAGCAGGAACGGCTGGTCACGGTCGGTCAGATGGCCGCGGGGATTGCCCACGACTTCAACAACATTTTGGCCGTGATCATGCTCTATACGCAGATGCTCCAACTCACGGTGCAGTCCGCGGTGCAGCAGCGCCATCTCAACACCATCTACCAGCAGGCGAAGCATGCGGCCAATCTGGTCGAGCAGATCCTCGACTTTAGCCGCCGCTCCACGTTGGAACGGGTGACGATGGATTTGTGCCCCTTTGTCAAAGAGATGGTCAAGCTGTGGC
>CAYJQA010000220.1:0-6721 GCA_964372065.1 uncultured Litorilinea sp. | reverse complement strand
GCGCACGCTGCCGGAGAATGTGGCGATTCGCCTGATCACACCCGAAGAGCCGCTGGTCGTCTCCGCCGACCCGGCGCGGCTGCAGCAGGCGCTGACCAACATCGCCATCAACGCGCGCGACGCCATGTCCGGCGGCGGCGAGTTGATCCTGTCGCTGAATGCGTTAACCGTCGCCGACGAGGACGACGCGCCGCTGCCGGAGATGCCCCCCGGCCGTTGGGTTGCCATCACCATCGCCGATTCCGGCGTGGGCATTCCGCCCGAAATCATCCCGCGTATCTTCGACCCGTTCTTCACCACCAAGCCGCCCGGTCAGGGGACAGGGTTGGGACTGGCCCAGGTTTTCGGCATCGTGCGGCAGTTGGACGGCCAGATCCAGGTCGAAAGCCAAGTGGGGCAGGGCGCGCGCTTCACGCTCTATCTGCCCATGCTCGACCGCCCCGATACCGTCGAAACCGTCACCGAGTTGGCGCCGCCGCGGGGGGCGGGTGAGACGATCTTGCTGGTCGAAGACGAAAAGGCGCTGCGCACGGCCATGTATGAGATGTTGAGCACGTTGGGCTATGAGGTGCTGACCGCCGAAAACGGACGCCGCGCCCGCGAGCTTTTCACCGCCTATCATCACCAGATCGCGCTGCTCATCAGCGACCTGGTGATGCCCGATATGAGCGGGTTGGAGCTACACGCACAGTTGCAGCAGGAGCCGCTCAACGGCGTGCCGCTGCGGCTGCTGTTGGTCACCGGCTACCCGCTCAAAGACGACGACAAACAGACCATCGAGCATGGGCTGGTGGACTGGATCCAGAAGCCCTTTACGATGGACACCCTGGCCCACCGGGTGGCGTTGGCGTTGAGCAGCCGTCACCCGGCCGCCGACTAAGTCACGGCAGCTTGCCCGCGCAGGGCGCGCCACGACGGCCCCGGACCTCTCCCCGGAACCCGTCGCGACGTCTCGGCCGCGTGGTGTGTTGTAGTGGGGCTGTGCCGCGTTACACGCTGTCGGCGCGGAAGTGACACCCCATGCTGCGTTTGTTCTGCCAAGCGGCCTCGGCGACGACCTGCGCCGCCTTGACCGCGTTGCGCAGGCCGATCAGCTCATCGCTGATCCGTGTGCGGCGGTAGAACTGCTCGATCTCGATGTCCAGCCCGCGCAGTTCGCGCAGCGCCCGCTCCAGCCGCTTGGCCGTCCGCACCAGGCCGACATAGTTCCACATGATGTTCTTGATGGAACTCATGTCCTGGCTGATCAGCGCAGGGTCGGCGTCCTCGATGCCGGTATCCTGCCAGGCCGCGATGGCGTCGCCCGCGGGCATGGGCAGGCTGCCTTCGGCCAGTTGGCCGCGGATGTGCCGGCCTGCCCGTTCGCCCCACACCAGTCCTTCCAGCAGCGATGTGCTGGCGAGCCGGTTGGCCCCGTGCAGCCCGGTGCAGGAGACTTCGCCCACCGCATACAGATTGCGGAGCGAGGTCTGGCCCACATCGTCCACCCACACGCCGCCGCAGAAGTAGTGGGCCGCGGGGACGACCGGGACCAGGTCGCGCGTGATGTCTACGCCATATTCGGCGCATTGGGCCAGGATGGTAGGGAAGTGGCGGCGGATTTCGTCTTGCGCCACATAGCCGCGCAGGTCGAGATAGACGCAGGGCACGCCGTGCTTGAGCATCTCCGCATGGATACTGCGCGCCACCACATCGCGCGGGGCCAAGTCCTTCCATTCGGCGGCATAGCGATCCATAAAGGGCTGCCCCTGGGCGTCGGTTAAGCGCGCCCCTGCCCCGCGCACCGCTTCCGAAATGAGGAAGCGCGCCGCCTGGCGGTGATAGAAGGCCGTGGGGTGGAACTGGACAAACTCGGCGTTGATGATGCGGACGCCGGCGCGCTGCGCCATGGCAATGCCATCCCCGCGCGCCCCGGTGGGGTTGGTCGTGCGCAGGAAGATCTGCCCCAGCCCGCCGCTGGCCAACACCGTCGCCCGCGCCATGACCCGCTGCACGCGGCCCGTCGCCTGCTCCAGCACATAGGCCCCCACACAGGAGCGGTGCTCATAGACCGCGCGGCGGTTGATGCTGTGGTGCGATGGCGTCAGCAGGTCCACCGCGGTGTGGCCGGTCAGCAGGGTGACGTTGGGATGGCCGGCCAGCGTGTTGAGCAGCCCCAATTCGATGGCGCGGCCCGTGGCGTCGGCGGCGTGGATGATGCGCGGCTGGCCGTGCCCGCCTTCCAGCGCCAGCGATAGACCGCCGTCCGGGGCGGGGTCGAACGCGATGGCGGCGCGCTCCAGCAGCACGCGGCGCACCGCGCCCGGTCCTTGCTCGGCCAACTGGCGCACCGCCGGCGGATAGCAGTGGCCCGCGCCCGCCCGTTCGATGTCTTCGGCCAGCTGCGCGGGCGAATCCTCGCGACCCTCATAGATGATGCCGCCTTGCGCCAGGACCGTATTGCTGTCTTCGGGGGCGGTCGCCCGTGTGACCAGCGTCACCGGCGTGCCGGCATCGGCCAGCGTGAGGGCGGCAGTCGCCCCGGCGATGCCCGTCCCGATGATCAGCACGTCGGTCTCTCGATAGCCGTTCATTGCGCGTTCCTTCCCGCATGGTATGTGGAAAACGGACGCCCGGTGGGGCGCCCGTCTGTGAATGCTGTCACCCTGAGCCGAAGGCGAAGGGTCCCCTCCAGTGCGTACACACCGCGACACAAGGGGATGCTTCGCTACGCTCAAGCATGACAGCCGTTTACCCGATGGCGATCATGCGCTCGACGGCGCGGGCGGCGCGCACGCGCACATCGGCGGGCACGTCGATCACGTACTGCGTATAGCGCAGCGCGTCCAGCGTCTCTTCCATCGTGATCTGGTTCATGTGCGGGCAGCGCACGCTGCACAGCCGCAGCATTTCCTTGTGCGGGTTGGCGGCGGCCACGTTGTCGCCCATCGCGCACTCGGTGAGCATCAGATAGTGGGGCGCTTGCGTCTGCTCCACAAAGCTGATCATGGCCGACGTGCTGCCCGCAAAGTCCGCCGCGGCCACCACTTCGGGGCTGCACTCCGGATGCGCCAGGATCGCCACGTCGGGGAACTGGGCGCGCACGGTGCGGATGTCGTCCACCGTGAACTTCTCGTGCACCTCACAGCGCCCGTGCCAGCCGACCATCTGGAAGTCGCCGGGGCTGCTCAACTCGATGTTGGACATGCGCGACGGGATGATGATGCGCTTGCCCGTCTCCTTCGCCACATTCTTTGCCAGATATTCGTCGGGCAAAAAGATGATGGTGTCGCTGTCCAGCGAATTGACCACCGCCACCGCGTTGCCTGACGTGCAGCAGATGTCCGACTCGGCCTTGACGTCGGCGTAGGTGTTGACATAGGTCACGACCGGCACGCCCGGATACTGCTCCTTGAGCCGGCGCACATCATCGGCGGTGATGCTCTCCGCCAACGAACAGCCCGCCTTGGCCGCGGGCAGCAGCACCGTCTTGGTGGGGTTGAGGATCTTGGCCGTCTCGGCCATGAACTCGACCCCGCAGAAGATGATGATGTCCTTGTTCGTTTGCGCCGCCTTGCGGCTGAGATAGAGCGAATCGCCCACAAAGTCCGGGATGGTCGCAAAAAGCGCCGGTTCCATATAGTTGTGGCCCAGGATCACGGCGTTGCGCTCGACCTTGAGCCGGTTGATCTCATAGGCGATCTCGGCCTTGATCTGTAGCTCCACGTCGGGGACTACATCGGCTAGTTTCGCCTGCATCTGCACATACATGTCGTGGATCGATGTTGCCTGGATTGCCACCGTTCCTCTGCCTTTCCTTTTGTGCCCAGTCTGTGTACGCCCGCCCAGGGTTCTGTGTGGCGAGACTCGTCGCCCCCTTAGCGTTAACGTTACACTTAGTCTACCGCGATCTGTGGGTAATTGTCAATCGGACACCATTAGCGTTGCGTTAGAAATCGCTGACGACCGGCGTCGGCGCTGCGCCAAGCGCGCCGGGCCTACAGCTTGAAGCTGATGTCCAACGCTTCCACCGAGTGGGTCAGCTTGCCCACGGAGATGTAATCGACGCCGGTGGCGGCGATGGCCGCGACCGTCTCCAGTGACACATTGCCTGATGCTTCCAACGGTGTGCGCCCGGCGGTCAGTTCCACCGCCCGGCGCATCTCCTCCAGCCCCATGTTGTCCAGCATGATCTGGTCGACGTTCAGCGTGAGCGCCTCGGCCAGTTCGTCCAGGTTCTTGACCTCGACCTCGATGGGCACGCGATCCGCCGCGTGGACGCGCACCCGCGCCACGGCCGCGCGGATGCCGCCCGCCGCGGTGATGTGGTTGTCTTTGATCAGCGCCATGTCAAAGAGGCCGATGCGGTGGTTGTGGCCCCCGCCCAAGACCACGGCCCACTTGTCCAGATAGCGCAGACCGGGGACCGTCTTGCGTGTGTCCAGGATCACGGCGCGCGTCCCGGCCACGGCGTCCACATAGCGCCGGGTGAGGGTGGCGATGCCGGACATGCGCTGCAAGAAGTTGAGCGCCACGCGCTCGCCGGTCAGGAGCGCGCGCGCCGGGCCGTGTACCGTCGCCAGCGCGGTGCGCGGGGTGACCGCGTCGCCGTCCATCACGTGCGGCGTGAAGCTAATGCTGGGGTCCACGGTCAAAAATACCTGCTGCGCCACCTCCAACCCGGCGACGACGCCGGTCGCCTTAGCCAGCAGCGTACCGGTATAGCGCAGTTCGGCGGGGATGGTCGCCAGGGTGGTCACGTCGCCGCTGCCGATGTCTTCGGCCAGGGCGCGCGCGATATAGTGCGGGACTTCCGTCGCCAACACGGATGTGTAGTCCAGGCCGGTGAGGCCACGGGGGGCGATTGTCGCCAATGTCTCACTCCTTCTTGGGGCGCAGCGGTGCGCCTGTCGCATGTAAAGTGTCACTGTGACACAAGTAGGGTGGATCGGTATTGTAGTCCGCAACGCGGCCAATGCCCAATCGCGGCCGGCGTCGCGCGGCGATTGCCGCCTGGCCGCGCCGTGGCGTGTTTTTCTGCCGGGATGGGACGTATCCGCTATAATTGCTACCATGAAAACTGGTAATCGCTTGAACGACACTGCTTGGGTGGCCCAACAATATAAGACCCCCGCCAACCTACATGCGCGCGTCCAGCTTCACCGGCGCTTCAGCACCAACCCCGAATCGTGGTTCACCTGGGTCTTTGACCGCTTGCAGCTCGGCCCGGACAGCCGTGTGCTGGAGTTGGGCTGCGGGTCGGGGCTGCTGTGGGAGGCCAACCGCGCCCGTTTGCCGTTGGGCTGCCGTCTAACACTCACCGATCTCTCGCCCGGCATGGTCGCGCAGGCTGCTGCTACACTAGGGGGACGGGCCGCGGCTTTTGCCGTGAGCGACGCGCAGCGGCTGCCTTTCGCGGCAGGCAGTTTCCACGTCGTCGTGGCGAATCATATGCTGTATCACGTCCCGGATCGGACGATGGTCTATGCCGAAGTGCTGCGTGTACTAAAGCCCGGCGGCCGTTTCTTGGCCGCTACCAACGACGCCACCCACATGCAGGAGATTGGCGAGTTGGCCCGCGCCTATCGTCCCGACCTGGATCGCGCCTTCGTGGCAACCAACGAACGCTACCCCTTTGCCACGGCCTTTTCCGAGCTAGGCGCACGCTTTGCCCAAGTCCAGTTACATCGTTTTGCCAATCAATTGGTCGTCACCGACGCCGGCGCGCTGGCGGATTACATGCTGTCGGGGATGCATTTGGGTGCCGCCGAACCCACGCCCACCGCGGAGGCCGTCGATGTCGAGCGCGCCGACTTTCGCAGTTGGCTGGCCGCGGCCATGGCGGCGCGCGGTGGGCGCATCGAGATCAACCCCGCGACGGGGCTGTTTGAGGCGGTCAAGGGCGGCTGATCACGGTGACCCCTTGCAGACCCCCTGCAGAGGGTCTGCGGCGCGCATAGCATAGCCGCCGGGTTGGCGCGCGTATCGGGCGGGCATGGCGGCTGCGTTTGTTGAAAAATACACAATTAAACTTACGACATTGATCCCACAATCGAGTACACTTGTGTAATGATTAGGTGTATACTATGTAGCCAGAGACATTGGCGGGCCATATCCCTCTCCAAGATGCTGGTAGAACGTTACTTCCGCCCCCAGTGCGTCGACCGGCGTCGATGCTCGCCAATGAACCCCCGTCGTGTATTCGCCGCGTTACTATGAATTGTATCAAGGACTAGGATGGGGGAGCTTGAATCAGGCCGCAGCGTATACCCCCCCGTTGCCGCCGACGCGCAGCGTATTGCCACAGAGTTAAACGAGTCGCTGCTCTGGTTGCTGGAGAACGTGGTGGAGACCCTCGGCGCTGCGCGCGCCGATGATCTGCTCCACCAAACTCAAGCAATTGAAGCTGCCGGCGGCTGGATGACTGCTGCCGGAGATCGCCGTCGCACGCCCGGCGGGGTATTTCTTGTGCTCCTCAAGCAGCAGGCTTCAGCCGAGGAGTTGGCGCGCATCCTGACCGGCGGTTCCAAGACCAAGCCAAGTCCCACCCCGGACGAGATCAGCCCCCCGCCCTTGGTCCCGCTGACCTGGGAAGAAGCCCGTAGTGAAATCGCGCAATTGATCAAAGAGCCGTTGGAGAAAGCAAGCGTGAAAGTCACCATCGTCGGTCGTCCTACCCAGGTGAGCAAAACCAAGTCGTGTGTGGTCGTCGCGCTCAAGGGATCACGTCCCCCCACCTTAC
>CAYJQA010000219.1:3663-8645 GCA_964372065.1 uncultured Litorilinea sp. | reverse complement strand
TCCACCGAGCTAGAGCTTTGGTACAGATAGCCATTGAACTGGATGTCGTGTGTGCTGTACCAGGAGAAGCGTTGGACGAGCCGGTTGCCGTCCAGCGTCAAGCCCAAATTCGCATCTGTTGTCGTGAGCAAATAGTCAAACGTCTCCCGCATATAGCGGTTCACGGTCTCCGGCGGAAAGCCAAAAATCGGCGGCATCAAGACGCCATACTCGCTGAGGTACAGCGGCGTCTGGCGATATCCGTTCTCCGCCATCCAGGTGCGGAAGCGCACGATGCCCGCTTGAAACAGGTCCAGCCGCGCGTTGTCCTGCGGCGTGAGGACAACGCCGTCGGTAGCGTCCAGCCCCGGCGGGATGTCCGCGCCCCAACAGACGTTGAGATCGTGCCCGTAGGCGTCACAGCTCCGTTCGTTGAGCAGAAAGCCGTGCATCGCCCACCCGTCCACCGGCATGGCCTCGCCATACATGGCCTGGTACGCGGCCAGCACCTGATCCAGATAGGCCAGGCGCAGCGGCGTCGGCTGCACGATCGCGCCGGGAAAGACGCGCGCCGCCGGGTTCAGCGCCCGAATTTCCTGGCGCGCGGCATGGTAGATGCGGGCGTAATTCTGAGGCAAGACGTCGTCCTGAACCGCCCGGCGGTCCGGCTCGTTGCCGATAATGTAGGTTGCGCCCGGATATGCGGCGGCCACCGCAGCCAACGCCGCGCCGGTCGGCCCATAGCTGACACTCGTGTCGGTATCGCTCGCGTGGACGATCAGTACGTATTCTGCGCCGTTGTTGGCCGGGGCCGACACGGCGGCCCGGTAGTCCACATACCAGCCCGCCCGCAGTGGCGTCAGATCGAAGTCGTCCACATAGAATTGGCTGGGCGGCGCACCCGGTGAGAGCGAAAGCGACGCCGCGACGTTCAGCCCAAACCGGCACAGCGGTGACAAATTCTCCGCCATCGCAACAAGATACCCGTGACCCAACCAAATACCCACGGCAATCGCCGCGCTCACCAGCCCGCGGACAAACATGGACTGCGCTCGTTTTGTCATCCGGCCTGCCCGCATCATGGCGTTCCTTCCGGCGACCAACTGGCCGCACCTTCTGTAATCATCAGATGGTCGCTTGCCTCGCCCACTTGGAGGGACAGCGTCAGCGGGTCCGTGCCCGCCTGGCGCTGCACCACCAGTCGGTAACCTTGGGGCCGCAAGGAAGGCGGCAGCGTGTAGCGCAGGCTCACCTGATGTTGGCTGTTCGGGCGCAACACAAAATAGCCGGCAAATTCCTGCGTGCCCCGCTCGCCGGGCCGGCTGCTCACCGTGGCCGCCAGCAGGCCGGAGGTTCCCAGTAGCGTGCTCCCCGCCGGCGCATAGACGCGCAGATAGTCAAAATAGCAACGCGCCATCATATCCTCATACCGCAACCCATAGCGCGGTTCGGGGCGACATGCGGGGTCTTCGGCCTGTACCGGATGAGTGTACGTGATCGTCAGGACAGCCTGCCCCGGACCGCCCGCGTCGGGCCAACTCACGGTGTGCGCCGCCTCGCGGCTGACGACCGCGTTCACTTTGTTGTAGCCCATGTTCGTGTCCACCAGGGCCAGATAGTCCGCGCCGGGTTCAGGATGCAGACCGCCGTCCCAGCCGTGAGCAGCCAGGACCTCCTGCGCCGCGGGATTGACCAGCCAGACCTGAATCCCCCTCCTTTCCAGGCCGGTCCATAGGCCGTGGGCCAAGCCGCCCCACGCCACCTCGCGCCGCGCCAACCGCTGCCTCGCGACCTCGGTCAGGTCGCCCACGAAGTCCTTGCGCTGCGACCACCAATCGCCCTCCTCCGGCGGCATGTTCCACAGTTGCGCCAGTTCCATTTCTACATTGGCGGGCGTGATAGGTGTCTCCCGACCCGGTAGGCGCAAACTACCGAAACCCTCCAACAACCAGCGCACCCCATCCAGGTCTACAGTAATGACGCCGTCCACCGCCAGTCCCGTATGCTGCTGGTAGAGCGTCGTCGCCACACGGGCGGCGGTAGGCAGATCGGGCGACCAGTTGGCGTCGCGCAGCAAGAGCAGGTCGATCCCCATCAATTCACGCATGGGCGCGGGCGCGAGCGGATAAGCCAGCCCCTCTTGATAAATCGAATAGCTGTCCACGAAGGTGAGGTCGGCCAACACACCGTCGGCGAAGGTCGCTGCGCCCACGGCCGAGATAAAGCCGCCCGTCGCGCGCAATTCGTGGTTGTTTTGGACCAGGATCAGATAGGTGGCGCGCCGCTCGCCGCCCATTAGTTCTCCCCAGGCCGGTCCCATCTCCACTACGGCCTGCGCGGGTCGCACCGTGGCTTGGGCTTGTTGCAGCCGATATGCCAGCGCCCGCGGCAAGGGTCGCGCCGCCAAGTCGCTGACCACCGCATCCAGTTGCGCCAAGTCGTCTGCGAGGATGGAGACTTGGTTCCCCAACGCCGTCAAGGCCGCGGGATCCCACGGGGTCGTTGCCAGCACGGGCGCGGCCAGCCGCAACCCCTCCGCGGCCAGCGACGCGGTGCGCGTGGCGGCGTCTGCCAGTTCGTCGGCTGCCGCCAGTGTGGGTCCGATCCACGGCACAAAGCTCAACCGGTCCAGAACCGGGGACATCCGATCCAGCGCGCCGCGCAGTGCCGCCAGCGCAGACGCCAGACGTTCCAACTCCCGCTCAAGGGCTTGCAGGTCGGAAGGTTGCGTGACCGCGGCCCAGGTCGTCGTCACCTGCCGAACGGCGACCGCGGCCCGCGCCGCCGCAATCGCGGCTGCCAGGGGCAGATAGAGCAGCAGACCACATACGCCAATAAGCAGCAGTCGCCGCACATGGTAGTATCGGTGACGTCCCTGCATTGAGGTTGGCGCTGGAGGGCGCGCCGTGACATTGCGCATAGTTCACATGGGAGATTGGGGCAGAATGCCCGATCTGTCAACCAGCTTACATTATATGCCGTCTCCCCGGAATCGGCGAGCCGGCATGCGATCGAGCCTGGGCGCAGGCCGAAAGAACGTATTTTTTCCCGGCTTGTATTTCGGGGCGCTATGGTGTACACTCTCTACAGCGAATAGCGTCCATCTTTCTTTCCGGCGATCTCCTGACTCTTTGTATCTAGAACCTTAACCCCCAACAGGAGTATACTCATGCGGCCATTGGATCCCCTGCACATGCGTTTGTCGCTTCTTCGTCGCGTGCCGCTTTGGTTCGTGGCCGCGTTGTTTCTCGGCGGCGGTCTTTTCGCTAAGGCCGACGCGTGGGCCGGTTCAGTCTCCTGCTTTCCCAACTCCACCATTCCGAATTCATCCATCCCGATTGCGCCTCTCGTCCTCTATCTCACCCAGACCGGTGATGTAGAGTATAAGGTGTCGCTCTGCACCAATCCCACCGCGCCGGTCAACGTCACCACTTCGGTCACGCCCACGGGCAAGATCGCGGTGGACCCGAGCCAGTTTGCCTTGACCAATACCATCTCGAAGACCGTGTCGGTGGAACTCGCGGCCGGCGCGCCCTTGAACGATCCCTTTACCGCCGTCATCGTGCACTCGGCCGCCAGCGCCGACCCCAACTACAACTACGGCGCCACCAACGTTCCCACCGTCACGGTGAATTTCTTGCCGCCCCTGGCTGTGGATGATCTCGCGACCACCGAGCGGGGCGTCAGTGTGGGCATCAACGTGTTGACGAACGATCTGGACCGTTACAACAAGGGCCTCACGCGCTCCATTCAAACCAATGCGGCCCACGGCGTAGCTAGCCTCGGCGCGGGCAACACCATCCAGTATGCGCCCAATGGCAGCTTCTCTGGCGCGGATAGCTTCGCCTATCGCATCACTGACGGTCTCGGCAACACCGATACCGGTGACGTCACCGTGATTGTGGCCGCGGCCAATCAGGACAACCTACAGGCCGAGGAAATCGACCCGGGCGTCGCCGGCGAGGCCGACTTCAACGCCGACTTTGGCCCGCTCGCCGTCCAGTTCCCGGCCGACTTTCTCGCAGACGATGTGCCCACGGAAGACGGCATCGTCTTTGCCTTCGGCGACGTCACCCAGCCTACGTGCAGCGCCAATACTTTCCCGGCCCGCACGCATTCGACCGGCAATTTCTTCGACCTCAGCGGCTTTGCCGGGGCCACGGAACTGACCGGCGCCGACCTCGCCAAGCCGCTTGTCGTTGACCTGACCATCCCGGCCGGCGACGTTCCCGAGGGCACCACCGTCATCGTCGTCCGCTGCACCGCGACGGGGTGGACGACCGCAGGCATCACCCTGCTGGGCCAAGGCCGCGACGGGACAGGCGGCTACGATGTCTCCTTCTCCACCACCGGACTCGGCGAGTTCGCCATCCTGCGGCTCGACTTCCTGATCCTGATGCCGAACTTGCGTTTCGAGCCGGTGGCGGAATAGCCGATACCTTTGACGAACTGCTCGAATCATCGTACACTACGGGTTGTCCTGGCCGATTATCGGCTTAGGGATGACCCGTAGTATTTCTAGCCGAGGTGACTTCGTTGACCGTCCATTCCCCCCAGGCCTCGTTTATTGCAGCCCCTGAACAAGACGAAAGCTGGCGCACCTATTATGAGCTTGTGCGGCGCTGGTGGTGGTTGCTCATCGCGGCGTCTCTAGTCGCCGGTTTGCTGGCCTGGGGCGTCAGCAGTCTTCAGACGCCCATTTATCGCACCACGGCAAAGCTGTTGATCAACCAGGCGACGGGCGCCAACGCCAACGTCGTGCAGGACATCCTCACCAGCGAGCGCGTCGCCCAAACCTACGCCACGTGGATGGGTCAAAAGGCCTTTGTTGACGCCACCGTCGCCCAACTGGCCCTCAACCAGGACCCGGAGCGCATCGGCGAACAGATTACCTCGGTGATCGCAACTCCTCTACGCAACTCGCAGATCATTGAATTGGCGGTTGAGGGACCCACGCGCGAACTTATCGTCGCGTTTGCGCGGCTGTTGCCCCAAGTGTTTTA
>CAYJQA010000219.1:0-3653 GCA_964372065.1 uncultured Litorilinea sp. | reverse complement strand
GTCCAGAAGATCCAGACCAGCCGCTACGCCGAGACCAAGAACAGTCTGAACAGCCGTTTGGAGGACCTTAATCGCCAAATCGAGACGACGCAAAATGCACTCAATCTACTCAACGGTCCGCGCACCAGCCAACAGGAACTGGAATATACTCGCCTGAGCGAAGACCTATCCCGTCTCCGCACGGCCTATAACAGCCTCGCCGCCACCTACGAACAGGTGCTGCTCTATGAGGCGCAGTCGGTGGATACCATCGCCGTCATCGAGGAAGCGGTCTTGCCCGACGGCCCCATCCGGCCCAATACCCTGCGCAATATTCTCCTGGCTTTGATTCTGGGCGCGGGCACAGCGTTTGGTCTGCTGTTGTTGTACGAGATGGCCACTGACCGCTTTCGCTCCAATGACGACATCCGTCAAGTGTTGGGGCTGCCTGTGCTCGGTTCGATTGGGCAAATCGGCGTCGCCGAGGACCAGTCGCCCGATACGCTCGTCTCGCTTCAGGACCCACGCGCCTTATCGGTGGAGGCCTTTCGTCGCCTACGTACCAATTTGCGCTTTGCCAACGTGGATGTCGCGCTCAAGGGTCTGGCCGTCACGAGCGCGAACCCCGGCGAAGGCAAAAGTCTCATTTCCTCCAACTTGGCGGTGGTCATGGCGCAGTCGGGTCTTACGGTGATCCTGGTGGACGCCGATCTGCGTAAACCTAGGCAGCACCGGCTCTTCGGTGTCGCGCGCAGTCCAGGCCTCACCGATGCGCTCCTCGGCGAGAATTTCGATCAGCTCGACCTATTGTTGCAGCCGACCCGCGTGCTCGGTCTGCGCGTGCTTACCGCCGGCAATCAGGCCCCCAATCCCGCCGAGTTGCTCGGCTCGCGCCGGATGGCCCAAATGGCCGATCTGCTCAAATCGCAAGCCGACATGGTCATCTTCGATACGCCCCCTGTCCTAGCCGTCACCGACGCACAGATCACGGGCGCCGAAGCCGACGGTACGCTGCTGGTGCTGGACATCAAACGCACCACGCGCAAGGCCGCCCGCTACGCTGTCGAACTGCTCGATCAGGTCGGCGCTCGCGTCGTGGGACTGGCGATCAATCGCCTCACGTCCAACGATCGCGGTTACTACTATAGTTACTACGACTACGAATACTACCACGAGGACGGCGATGATACCGGCGCTAGTGGTAATGGCGCGGGCGGTGAACGGCGCAAGCACAGGAGTCGCCGCCATGCGCAGCATTCCGGCGTACAGCAGGCGTAGCCTCCATGCCGGATACTGCCGTCCTCTTCGTTTGCGCGGCCAATCGCTGCCGCTCCCCGCTGGCTGCCGCCCGTCTCCGCCAACTCTTAGCTCAGCACGCGGCTCCCGGCGTCTGGCGCGTCGAATCGGCGGGTCTCTATGCGCAGACCGGGCAACCTGCCACACCGCCGACCCAGACCGTCGCCGCCGAATACGGGCTAGACCTGACTGACCACCGTTCCCGCCCGCTGGACGCCATGACGTTGGACGAGTTTGCTTGGATTGTGGTCATGGAGGAAATCCAGGCTGATGCGCTGCGGGCCGCCTATCCGCCCCTGGCTTCAGCCGTCCACACGCTTGGACGCCTCGCCGGCCTTCCCGCCGACGTGGCCGACCCCACCGGCCATAGCCTCGCCGAGCACCGCGCTGCCTACCGTCAAATGGACCGCTATCTGCGCGCTGCCCTCCTTCAAATGTTAAAGACCGCTCACGCTGGGGCAGAATAGAAAGTCTCACGCCAAGCCCGCCCCACGGCGCGGCCAGGGGAGACCGGGGCGCAAAGGGCAGAACGCATGAACCGGAAAAGCAGTGAGGTCAAGGCCCGTACACCACGTCGCCCTCGCTCAACCCATCCACGATCTCGGTCAACTCGTCGCCCGCCAGGCCGAGCGCGATCTCCTGCTCGGCCAACTGCCCCTCGCGGTCAACCACCACATACGCGTGCCCGCCGATAGTCTGAATCGCCCCATTCGGCAGGATTAAGACGTCGCCCTTGCGCCCGATTTCGGCGTGGATCGTCACGGCGAGGCCCTCACGCAGCGCCGGGCTGGGAGTTGTCGTGTCCGGCTGCACGCGCGCAAATGCGGCGTTGCCGTTGCCGTAGGGCTGCGGCAAGCTGACAATCGTACCCGGCAGGATCATCCCCGGCAGATTCGCCACTTCAATCTTGACCGGCATCCCCTCGTAGAGGTTCGCCAAGTCCGCCGCCGCCAGATTGCTCTCAATCACCAGCGACCGCGTATCTACGATCTCAGCCACGGGCGCATACGCCTGTACTGGCCTGCCCAGGCGCAGGTCTTGGCCCAACCGCACCGTCCCCGTGATCGGCGCCGTCAGTCGCAAGCGATCGTAGGTGCGTTGGGCGCGGATGAGTTCATACTCGGCTAATTGCAACTGGATTTGCGCCGCGAGTACGTCACCGCCGGTTTGGTTCGCCTCTGCCTGCGCCACCTCGGCCTGAGCGATCTCCACCCGGTGTTGCGCCATCTCGATCTCTTCGCGCGGCGTCGACGTGTCCCACTGCAGGCGGTTCAACTCCAATTCGGCCATTTGTGAATTCAGTTGCGCCACGTTCAGATCGTGGGCCGCGGCCGTACGTGCCTCGTCTACCTGCTGCGTCGCTAATTGCAGCCGCAACTGCGCCTCGGCCAGTTCCATCTCCGCCTCTTCCGACTCCAGTTCCGCCACCAGGTCGCCCGCGTCTACCGTAGCCCCGCTCTCCACGAAGACCGTGGCCACGCGACCTTCCACGGCAAAAAAGATCTCCTGCTTGGCGGCAGCCTGCACCGTCCCGCCAAACGCCAGGGTGCGGACTACATCCCCGCGTGTTACCGTGAACCGCGCGGTCCCCACCGCAATCGGCACAGTCGAAAACGTAGTGTTAGGAATTTCAAACGAGGCCGGCGGCTCGTTCTCAGGCCAAAAACAGCCCGCGACCACCAACGCGACGACCGTCAACCCGATCACCGTTCTCAATCGGTTCAAAGCTTTACGTTGAGCCTGCATGGGGGAATCTGTCGCTCCGGTCACACGACGCGGCTGTCTGTCGGTCCATACCGCTGCCAAACAATAGCCGCATTATAGCCGCGCTTGCCCCGACCGGCCAACTCGCCGCCATTTCAATCGCCCGCAAAGACCAGAACCCGTTCAAGACGTAATCATGTTGCAAGGCGTGGCTGGAATACAAAATGGGTAGTACCGTGAGATTATCTCACACCCGCCGGGGGTAGAGTAGGGTGAGAAGGGGTTCTCGGCTGGCGAAGATATGATCGGCCAGTCCCAAAGCCATGGCCGGTGAGCGTTGTTGGTACTTTTTTGCCTAGTGGCTTAGGCAGTGGTTGCCGGAGCGAGCGATGGGGCCAAGCCCAGTTGTAGACGGTCACGCCCCACCAGCCCGAGGCCACTTTGGTATCAGCGCGGCGGGAAAACGCCAGCGTTCTGTGCACCTGGTGGGCATTCATGCGCCATGCGGTGCCATTGCGTCGTTATATCGCCGACGTGTTGGCGACCCGATAGCCGAGCTTCTCAAGCGCCTGATGGACGCGCTTGTGGGAGCCGTGGGTAGAGCGAATCCCGACATGCGCGGGAGCCCCCTGATGCGTGATGTGAATAAAAAGGGAGGTGTCGAGGTGTGCTAA
>CAYJQA010000218.1:0-8651 GCA_964372065.1 uncultured Litorilinea sp. | reverse complement strand
ACCCAGGCCCAGCGCAGCGTCCACGCCCCGTTGCGTGACCTGCCCGCGGCCGTCGCCCAAGCCGGCCTGCCGTCGCCCGCCGTGATCGTCATCGGCGCGGTGGCCGCCCGGGGACCGGCGCTGGCCTGGTTTGCGCCCGAAGGCGGCGACGCCGGTTTTGCCGACCTGGCGTGCGTGGCGGAACCCTTGCCGCGCCACGCGGCCGCGGCGGACTAAGGACTGCGCCATGACGCTGCCTGCGTCCGACCGGCCTGAACGGCCCGCCCACGCGGTTTATCCCATCTTCCTGACCAATCTGGCCGCGTGGCGGGTCGTCGTGGTGGGCGGCGGCGCGGTCGCCACGCGCAAGATTGCCGGACTGCTGGCGGCGAACGCATATCCCACGGTCATCGCTCCCCAGACCACGCCACAGATTGCGGCCTGGCGCGCCGAAGGCCGGCTCGACTGGGCAGCGCGTCCCTATGCGGCTGGCGACCTCGGCGGTGCGCGGTTAGTCCTCGCCGCCACGGACGACCCCGCCGTCAACGCAACCGTGGCCCGCGACGCCGCCGCAATCGGCGCGCTCTGCAACGTGGCCGACAACCCCGACTTGGGCGACTTCCACCTGCCCGCCGTCCACCGCGACCCCGTCTGCACCGTCGCCGTCGGGACCGGCGGCGCATCCCCGCGCCGCGCCGTCGCCATCCGCGATCGCGTCGCGGCCTGGTTGGCGCAGTCGCCGCCCGCCGAAAAGCGCACCTCATCCAAACACAAAAGGGGGCTGCAGCGGTGACGGCTGCAACCCCCTGACCCTGTCTACATCAGCCTACCCTACCCCACGCGCACGGTCACGATCTTCTTGGCCCCCAGCAGCAGCGTCGTCGCGTTGTCGCTCACCGGCAGCGTTTCGCCCGTGGGGTTGCTCTCAAAGTCCACCAGGAAGACCCGCTGCGGGTCCACCCCGCGACCCCACTGCAACACCACCCGCGCGGTTTCGGTCGTCGGGTTGAAAAGCCGCGCCTCGATGCCGCCATCCACCTGGCGCAGGCTCGTCAGCACGGCCTCGCCCGCGACCTCCAGCAGCGACGCTTGCGCCGCCAACGGCGGTTCGGCCCGGTGGAGCGCCAGGTCAGCGCCGCGCAGCTGCACCGCGCGCAGCCCCGCGGCCAGTTGCTGCCCCCACCGGAACAGTCGCGGCCGGTCCGGCGCACCCATCAACGGCGCAATCCAGTAATGGAAGGTCAGGTCGCCGATCAACTGACCGTTCGGCTCGCCGTCGGTGAAGACCGTGCGCCGCGTGCTGCGGAAGAGCGTCAGCGCCAACGTGCGCTCCGGCACATCGCGCACCGCACTCTCCAGCAGCCCCGTGCTCACCACGGCCAGCCCCCGCTGCCCGTGATAGACCGCGGTCCAGTTCTGCTGCGGGCGCGTCTCTACTTCCAGTTCACGATAGGTGTGATTCTCCGCCAGGAGCGCGATGGGCCGCTCCACCACGTCGAAGGGCGAATCGGCCAGGTAAGTCATGGCCGCACAGCCCGACGGCATGAGCACGCGCAGCCGGTGATCGCCCGCCACGTTTTGCACCGTGGTTTCCACCTCCAGCCGCGGCTGCCCAGGGCGCAGGCTCACGCGGCTGTCGATCACCAGGTCCACGAGCCGGTCAGCGCGGCGCATGGTGTCGTCAAAGACAAACTCCGCCGGGACCTGCATGGTCGTGCGGATGCGGAACGTGGTTACTTGCGGCCCGTCATGTACCAGCGCCACCGTCGCGCTGCTCGCCGACGACACGAAGGTCTGATCGTTGGTGGCCGGCCCGTGAAACCAGCCGTCGCCAATATCCGCCGTATCCTCAAAGGTCAACAGCCGCGTATACGTCTCATCCGTGCGCCTGTCCGTCACGGTCAGCGTGCCGTTGGCCTCAATGGTCACGTGCAGGAACTCGTTCTCCATGCTCCGTTCGCTCGTCGCCAGACCGGGCACGTTGGGATGGCGCGTGGCGTGAGCCTGGGGTTCGGCGCGCACGGTCAGCGTCGTATACCCCACCGCCGGTATCTGCAACGGCAGACTGACCGCGATGTCGTGCGTGCGATACGCCGCGGGAAACTTGGTCTCGTAGATGCGTACCTTGCGCCGGTTCATGGTCTGGCCCAGCCGCTGATACGGGATTTCCTGGCCGTCCGGGCCGTAGATGCGAAACGCCGGTTTCGGCTCAAAGCCAAAGAACTCGTTGAAGGTTCCCCAGTCGGTCGGGATGTTCAGCGTGAGGTCCACCGTCTCGTCCAACGGCGCGGCCACGGGGTTGAAGACGACCACCCGCAGCTCATCGTCCGGCACGTCGCCGCCGACGCTCGCCGCAATGCTGCGCGTCGCCTCCACCGTCAGCCGTTCGGCGATCTGCCGCGTCTGGCTAAAGCGGAACTTCATGTCCTCATGCACCACGTCGATCGAGCAGCCGCAGATAGAATCGTGCGGGTGGTTCTGGATCAGCCAGCGCCACGCCACATCCAGGAAGCCTTGCGGCAGTTCGCGGCCCAGCCACAGCTGCGCGGCCGTCGCCGCCGGCTCCGCCCACTGCGTCAGCAGCGCCTCACACTGGGCATTGGCCTGCTTGATCCAGACGCGCGACGACAACACGCCCGGAATGAGCCACTGCGCGTCATCATAGAAGCGCCCCGGCTCGCGCAGTTCGCCTTCGACCACGGTGCCGATCCGGCTGCGCTGCGGCACCAGTTCCGCCAGGTAGGCGTCCAGGCTGGTATGCACCAGGTCAAACTCGCTGCTCGTCTCGCGCCGGAAGCCGACCATCGCGGCATACGTCGCCTGGTCCCACTCCTCATGGTCGCCGCCGTCAAAGACCAAGATGGGGTCAACCTCGGTGTGCTCGGCCTCATATTCCAGATAGGTGCGCACGTCCGCGGCCACGCGTTGCGCGTTGACCGGCGTCTCAAACTCGCGGGCATGGCGCACCTTGAAGGTGTAATCGCAGTAGCCGCCGCCGGGGAAGCGATAGACGACCAGCTCGGTCCCGTCCGCCCCCCGCCAGCGCACATGGCGCGTCGTCAGGTGGTTGAGGCCGCGCCAGATCAGACCGCCGTGAATCCCAAACCCGCCGAAGATCTGCGGCATCTGGCTGTTGTGACCAAAAATGTCGCACACAAAGCCCGCCTGTGAGGGGACCGCGCCGAAACCGCGCGCCACCGCGCGACCGTGCCGGATGTTACGCACCAGCGACTCGCCCGACACCAAGAACTCGTCGGGCATCACGTACCACGGGCCGATCACCAGCCGCCCGGCCTGCGCCAGACGATCCACTTGCGCCCGGCGGTCGGGACGAATCTCCAGGTAGTCTTCGAGGACAATCGCCTGCCCATCGGTCTGGAACGGCCCCTCCAAGCGACCGTCCTCCAGCCCCGCCAACACCCGGTCCAGCAGGCGTACAAGTTGATAGCGGTAGTTCTGGAACGACTGATACCACTCGCGGTCCCAGTGAGTGCTGAGCACATAATGAGCGCGTAGCCGAGGCACGGTGCTCATGCGGCCCTCCTTTCGTGATTAGTTGTCAGTTGGTAAGAAGCACTGTCCCGTCATCCTGAGTATCCCACGCCGGGTTCCGGCACTAAGAACGCGAGGACACGCCGGCTATGGTAGCGGCGGTATTCTACCGCCGGGGCCGCCCGTGCGGTTGGAAAACCGCACCTACGATCAGCGTGTCCTCAAAAGCGTAGCGACGAAGAATCCCCTCACCGCCGGCTGTCAATCAAACACGATGCAGACCTTCCCGCTCTGACCCTCGTCCGCCACCCGGTAGGCTTCGGCGGCCTGCTCCAGCGAGAAGCGGTGCGACACGATCACTTCGGGCTTCAGGTCCCAGGCCACCAGCTTTTCCACCAGGTCTTCCATGTGGCCCAGACTCGTGACCCAGGAACCGTACACCGTGATTTGGTTGTGGATAATGGTCTGGCTGACGTCGAAGCTGACAGTGTTGCCTTCGCCCACCATCGCACAGCGGCCCCAACGCCGGGTTCCTTGCAGCGCCAACAGGCGGCCCTGCGGCGACCCGGAGCAGTCGATGGCGACCTCGCAGCCCTGGCCGTCCGTCAGGCGCTTGATCGCGTCCAACGCCGCGGGACTGTCGGCGCGCACCTGGTAGTCCAGCGCGCCGCACGCGACGGCAAAGTCCAGCCGCGACGCCGCGATATCCGCGCCGATGACGCGCGTCGCGCCCATCTTCTTCGCCACCAACCCTGCTGCCATGCCCACCGGCCCCGCGCCCACCACCAGCACGCGATCCGCGCCGGAGACACGCACCCGGTCGAGCGCCTCGTAGACCGTACCAAACCCGCACGCCACGAGCGCGCCGTCCACATAGCTCAAACTGTCCGGCAGCGCCACGCAGGTATTCTCCTCCGCCAACAGATAATCGGCGTGACCGCCATCGCGCTGCCAACCATAGGCGGCGCGCAGTTCGGACGTACACGAAATCATGTAGCCCTCGCGACAGTCGTTGCACACGCCGCACCCGCTGATGTGATAGAGGATCACCCGGTCGCCCACGGCGAACCGCTTGCACCCCGGCCCGACCTGCACGATCTGCCCGCACGGCTCGTGACCGGCGATGACGTTCTGATAGCCTTCCGGCCCGTGGCCCAGATGCTCGCGATAGATGGCGCGAATGTCGCTGCCGCAGATGGACGACGCCTTCATCTTGACCAGCACTTGCCCGTGTGCCGGCTCCGGCACGTCGAACTCGCGTATCTCGACCTGGCGGTTGCCAGGGAGCAGCACGCCTCGCATTTTCATATTGTGCTCGTTTCTAGATTGCTAGAGTCCTCACGCGCGGACGTGAGCGCGCCCCGCCGGCCAAGGCTCACGCCGGCGTAATCACCCCGTTCACGTCCCACAGATCTTCCCAACTCTGTCCCGACTTCCACAAGAACACCTGCCCCTTGACCAACCGGCAGTTGCGGTCAATCCCCGCGATAGCCGCCATGTCCGCGTCGCTCAAGGGGTCGCCCGTGACCGCCTGTAGATTCGCCAGATAGTTGCGCCGCTTGGTCGACATAGGGATGGGAACTTGCCCCCGCTGCACCGCCCACTTGAGGCACACCAACGCCGGGTGCATCCCCCGGCGTTCGGCGATCTGCAAGATCACCGGGTCCGCCAGGTCCACCGTGTCGCCTGGCGTCCGGTCCCGCTGCGGTCGATCCGGCGATCCGAGTGGGCTGTAGCCGACCGCCACAATACCGTTCTGCTGCACATAGTCGAACAACGCGGGCTGCTGGAAATGCGGGTGCAGTTCCATCTCGTTCACGGCAGGCCGGATGGCCGCGTCCCGCAGCAACAGTTGCAGCTTGGGGATCGTCATGTTGGACGTCCCGATATGCCGCACCAGCCCCAACTCCACCAGCTTCTCCAACTGCCGCCAGGTCCGCATGTAGGCCGCATGGATATACGGCTGCGCGTTGGCCGCACGGGAATGCACGTCGACGCCCGGTGCGTGATGGTTGGGGAACGGCCAGTGAATGAGGTACAGGTCCAAATAATCCAGCCGGAGGTCGGCCAGCGACTGGCGAAACGCCGGAATCACGTCGGCCTCGGCGTGCTTGTCGTTCCACAGCTTGGACGTGATCCACAACTCCTCGCGGCGCAGCCCACCGGCCAACGCCGCGGCCAACACGTCCCCGATCAGCCACTCGTTGCCGTAGACCGCGGCGCAGTCGATGTGCCGGTAGCCCACTTCCAGCGCGCCGCGCACCGCCGCCGCCACCTCGGCGCCGGTTGCGTGGTCCGAGCCAAACGTCCCCAGCCCAATCGCGGGCATGGTCGCGCCGGTCCAGAGCACGCGCGGCGGCACGCTGCGCGGGTCCACCCCGTCCGGCGCGGGCAAGAAGGGTCGCGCATCGGGTGTCATCATCGGCTCACCTGCTGGTTATAAAGTACAAGGGATGGGGCGCACACAACTCCTCCCAGTATACCATCGGGCCGGTTTGGCGACCGCACCCTCGCGCCGGCGACGCGGGTGGGCGCGCCGGTTCCCGTCCGGCTTTCGCACGGAATCCCATCGCTTTGCGGCAAAACGAAACCGGCGCGCTTTCCGAACTACCGATTGGCGGATCCGCCGCACAAATTTCATCCCCTTCTCTCCATAGCGCCCTAGCCAAGTGACCAGGGAGAATCCCCATCCCCAGGCTAGTGATCTGCCGATCATAGGCGCGTACACTTAGATTGCCGCTTGGCTTCGGAACCCATCCCGAAAACCGAGTCGGCAGCGAGTTCCTCTCTCCTCGTTACCGGCATCTTCGTTACCGGCCTTCTCGTTGCCAGTCAAGCCGTTGCCAGTCTCGCTCTGATCGTTCGCTCTCATTGCGTTCGTCGGCAGTCGGTTGGCGGTGCAGCAGTCAGGCGCAGTCGGGACGCCAGCCCGCTTCTCGGCGGTGCTCGCTTTCGGCAGCGACTACAGTTCGGCTCCCGTGTTTTTTTCGTTTTTGTTTGTGAAAAATTGAACAAATCGGCCGCATTTGGCGCGTCCGGCAGGATCAATGGGGATCCGTGCGGTTGTATGTCCACGCCGCCCGTAGCGCCGCCCCTTTCGGTCTCTTGCCCGGTGCGCCCCCGCAGGACTGCCATGACCGGCAGGGAAAGAGAGGCCTCTATGGAATATGCTCCGATCCACAAGGCTTGGAAGCAGTGGGTTGTCGCGCCCAATCTACAAGACTATGCCGAAACGCGCCGGACGTTCTCCTGGGAGCACGTGCGCGGCCGGCTGGCGGGGCTGCCCGACGGCCAGGGGATCAACCTGGCTTACGAGGCAGTTGACCGCCACGCCAATAGTCCCCGCCGCGACCACCTAGCCATGCGCTGGTTGGGGCGCGCCGGCGAGGTGCGCGATTTCACCTACGGCGACCTCCAAGACCTGACCAATCGCTTTGCCAACGTGCTCCGCCGCCTCGGCATGGGCAAGGGCGACCGCATCTTCTGTCTTGCCGAGCGCATCCCGGAGCTATACATCGCCGCCCTGGGCACCCTCAAGAACACCAGCGTCTTCTGCCCCTTGTTTTCAGCCTTCGGCCCGGAGCCGATCCATCAGCGTCTTGTCTTGGGCGAGGGCCAAGTGCTCGTGACGACCCAGCGCCAGTATGAGCGCAAGGTCGCCCCGCAGCGCGCCGATCTCCCGGCCCTCAAGTGGGTGCTCTTGGCCGACGTCGGCGAGGATGTGACCGACGACGTGCTCTCGCTGCCCGCCCTCTTGGCGGCGGCCTCACCCGAATTCACCATCCCGCCCACCGACCCGGAAGACATGGCGCTGCTCCACTTCACCAGCGGCACCACCGGCAAGCCCAAAGGGGCCATCCACGTGCACGGCGCGGTCCTCATGCACTACATGACCGCCTATTATGCGCTCGACCTGCATCCGGACGACATCTATTGGTGCACCGCCGACCCCGGTTGGGTCACCGGGACCTCCTACGGCATCAGCGCGCCGCTCTGTCATGGCGTCACCATGATTGTCGACGAGGCGGAGTTCGACGCCGAGCGTTGGTATCGCATCCTGGAGCGCGAGCGCGTCACCGTCTGGTACACCGCGCCGACCGCCATTCGCCGGCTCATGCGTCTCGACATGGAACCCTCCCAGCAGTTCGACCTCAGCGCGTTGCGCTTCGTCGCCAGCGTGGGCGAGCCACTCAATCCCGAAGCCGTCGTCTGGGGCGTCGACAAGCTCCATATGCCCATCCACGATAACTGGTGGCAGACCGAGACCGGAGGCATCATGATCTCCAACTACGCCACCGAAGACATCCGGCCCGGCTCTATGGGCCGCCCGCTGCCGGGCATCGAGGCCGCCATCGTGCAGCGCGGGGATGACGGCAAGGTGGAAGTGATCGAGCAGCCCTACATCCAGGGCGACTTGGCGCTGCGGCCCGGCTGGCCGTCCATGTTCCGCGGCTATCTCAACGACGAGGAGCGCTACAACAAGGCGTTCGTCGACGGCTGGTACATCACCGGCGACCTGGCCGAACGTGACGAGGACGGCTACTTCTGGTTTATCGGCCGCGCCGACGACATCATCAAGACCGCCGGGCACATGGTCGGCCCCTTCGAGGTCGAGAGCGCCCTCATGGAGCATCCGGCCGTAGCCGAGGCGGGCGTGATCGGCGTCCCGGACCCCATCATCGGCCAGGTGGTCAAGGCGTATGTCTCGTTGAAACCGGCGTTCAAACCCAGCGACGCGCTGCGGTTGGAGTTGTTGGGCTTTGGTCGCCAGCGCCTCGGCTCCGCCGTCGCCCCCAAGATCATCGAATTCGACGACAATCTGCCCAAGACACGCAGCGGCAAGATCATGCGCCGCCTGCTGAAAGCGCGCGAGCTGGGGCTGCCCGAGGGTGACGTCTCGACGCTGGAGAGCATGTGAAAACGAGGCCGCAATGAGCATACACAAGAGCGCGGCGACGCCGGGTGCCGGGCGCGAGCACGCGCTTTCTCTGCTGCGGCAGATGCTGCTCATTCGCCGCTTCGAGGAGAAGGCGGCCGAACTCTACAGCGCCGGAAAGATCCGCGGTTTTCTCCATCTGTACATAGGTGAAGAAGCCATCGCAGTGGGCGCCATGCAGGCGCTAGGCGCGCAGGATGCGGTGGTCGCGGTCGACGATCTCGAAGATGTCCTGGTATTTCGC
>CAYJQA010000217.1:3996-8673 GCA_964372065.1 uncultured Litorilinea sp. | reverse complement strand
TCAATGAACATGGGACTTTCCTGAAGTTCGCGAGCGGTCAACTGCGGTTTCTAGGTTGAAAGCCTGTGGGGTCAATTGAAGGCCGGTAGGCTGCACAGCGTGATATTCAGGGCGAATCCCTGGTAGCCGCCGGATCGACACCGCAGGGATTGGTGAGTGGGGGATCAAGAATGCGCATTTTTATCAGCCACGCCTGGGAAGACAAGCCGCTGGTCCTGGAGCTGGCGAAGCTTCCCGACTTTGTGGACGTCTGGGTCGATGTGCGCGAGTTGCTGGGCGGCCAGAGCCTGGACCCGACCATCATCTCGGCCATCGAAGACAGCCACGTCTTCATCGTGCTGCTCAGCCACCTCTCCATCACCAAGGCCTGGGTGACCAGGGAGACCGAATGGGCGCTGGAGCGTGAGGCGCAGAAGGACCGTGTGTTTGTGTTGCCAGTGTTGATCGACCCGGGCATCCAGCTCGCGGCCTGCGCGCCGCCGTTTGCGCAGTTTGCACAGCGGCTGTTCATCGACGCGAGCGACCGCAGTGAGGCCGGGCTGACCAGGTCCCGCGCGATGATTTCCAGCACCCTGTTTCACTGGACCAGCGACTGGCTGGAGAAGATGGAGCCCAAGGGCGACAGCAACCACCACTTTGCGGAAGCGCTGGAGCGCGATCTGGCGGAGTACCAGACGCGGCTGTTCGCGGTGAAGGCCGCCTTGGCCTGGCCCTTGTCAACGCTGGCGCAGGACGATGCGGTGGCGCACCTGATCCAGGTGAAAGACGAGTACAACGCCTTCACCGAGCGCTTCATGCCGCGCCTGGTGGATTCGGACGCCGAGATCCGCTGGCGTTTCGGCATCGCAGCACAGCGTGGCTTTGTGCGGCTGGTCACCTTCATCCGCAACGAGGTCTATCACGGCGCGGCCTTTGCGCTGAACGACGTGATCGAATCGATCAACTCGTTTGAAGCGGTGCTGAGCAAGGACGCCGCCGCACTGGCCGAGGCCGATGCGCGGCGCGGAACACGGGTGACGGCGCTGGAGCCGGTGATGGCCGAGCTGGTGGAGCGCACCGCCGACTATGTGGATACCCTAAGGTCATGAGGTCCTGTCCACGCCTGTGCGCCCTGGTTCTTGCGGCCGGCTTCGCCGTCGGCGCGGCACAGGCGGTTGAGTCGGGTAGCGTGCCGCTCACGCGCATAAGCCTGGGGGAGATCGGTGGTTGGATCGAAGTGTCGGTAGAGGTGAACGGGCAGCCGGGTCGCTGGCTGATCGACACCGGCAGTACGCGTCACCTGGTCTCGTACGCGTTCGCCGAGCGCCACGGTCTCGTCTCGCGCTCGGCGGTGCGCGCGGACACGGCCATCGGTCCGGTGCAGGGCTCCGAGGTGGCGCTTCCGGTGTTGAAGCTGGGCGCCTTCGAGCGCAGTGGCCAGACGGCCCTGCGGGTGGACGATTTGCGTGCACTGGTCGGCGCGGCAGGCGAGGGGCTGGACGGCATTCTGGGCGTGCCTTTGCTAGGCGGCGTGCTGCTCGACCTTGATCTGCGCCAATGGACGCTGGCGATCACCGACAGCCGGCCGGGCACCTGCCCGGTCGGCACCGAGGCGCTGCCGCTAGGCAAGCACCGCGGTCTGCCGGTGATCGACGTGCGCATCAACGACGGGCCGGTCGAGTCGCTGTTGCTGGACACCGGCAACCCGGCCGCGGTGGTGCGCATCGCGGCCGACGAGCCGGATGCTTCAGAAACCGGCCTGACCCTGCCCAACGGTGCGCGACTGGCGCTGGCGCGTCAGGTCTCGGCCGGCGGCTGGCGGCGCGTCGACGTGCCGGTGCTGCGGCTGCGCGCCGCGGCGCTTAAACGCGCACTCGGCCCGCGCATCGCCGGGCTGGCGGGCACAGCGCTATTGGACGGCACGCACTGGCAACTCGACCTGGACCAGCAGCGCGCCTGCGTCGAGCCGAGCCGACTGGGCGTGCCGGGTGGTTTCGGGCTCACTCTGGCGCAGCGCGACGGCGGGCTTTACGCCGATGTCGTGCTGCCCGGCGGGCCGGCGCAGGCCGCGGGCTTGCGCACGGGCGATGCCATCCAGCGCTGGGCCGACGGCCCGACCACAGGTCCGCTGCGTGGTCTGTGGGCACGTGTGCAGGGGCGCGATGTAATCGAGCTGCTGGTGGGCGCCGACGCGCGCCCGGTGCGGCTCAAGCGCGCCCACTTCGCTCCGCGGCTGCCCTGAAGCCGCGCCCGGCTCAGGGGCAAAGGGTGTTGGCGGGGTCGGCCTTGCGGGTCAGGGTCAGGCTCTGGCCAGTGGCGTCCAGCAGTTTCAGCGTGGCGCCGTCGACGAACTCCACCTTGGTGAACATGATGGCGTTGGTCACGTCGTTGCGCAGTTCGGGGACGGTGGGCCGGGTGAGTGTGGCCGGCGCGAAGCCCTGCATGTTCCCGACGAAGGTGACCTTGGTGGCGGTCGAGACGTCGCAGCCGTTGGCGCTCTCTGAGCTGTTGTTGTCCACCGAAGAGGGCCCGCCGAACTTCAGGATGACCTTGCCGTTCTCGCTGCTCCACAGACCGGTGTTCATGCGGACATCGACCCGGGAATTGAGGTAGGTGCGCGCGGGCGATGCGCCAAGCGGAGCCGCGTCGAAACGGCGCAGATCGACGAAGCTGCCTTCGAGGCAGGCGGTCGATGCAGCAGGCAGATGCAGCGACAGCTTGCCGTTGTCGAGCGTGCCTGCCACTTCCACGCCGGCGTTGGCAGTGTCGCCGCAGACGCCGCTCTTTGAACTGACGCTGGCTGTGACATTGAGCTTGGACTGGAACACCTGCTCGTCCGGCGAGGGTGTCAGAAAGCTGATGGATTCGTCGAAAGTGCTGTTGCTCCACTGTCCGGCCAGCGGCGTCACGATGGACAGGATTGCAACGATTTCAGCTCCCCCACAAGCGGCCAGGACGGCCGCCGCCGACACAATTCCAAACGCCTGGCGGGTCACCCGCCTCGTTGATCGCAGAGTCATGGTTTTCTCCTTGAGTGCTGGACGCAACACAATAGCGATCCGCTCGCCAACGGCTGCAGGGGACGCAATTATGCGATAGAAGGCAGCAGGTCCTCGTCGAGTCGGCGGGAACAGGCGTTGATAGAGGGGACATTGATGACAGGTCAGCGGCCAGCCCAGGCAGTTTGAAAGCCCCGAGCCCCGCTGACAGATCGGCGCCACGCCGGAACTTCAGTGCGATTGTTGCGTCCCATGCTGATCACCGGAGAACTTCCATGCGCCCTGACCTGCCTCGCTCCTGCCCAAGCCCCCTGCTGCGCCGACGCACGGCAGTTGCCGCCCTGGTGACAGCGCCCGCGCTGTGGCTCGGCCCGCGCGCGCAGCCGGCGGCAAGCCGCCGCGCCACCCCGGCGCAAACCGAAGGACCGTACTACCCGTTGGTCCTGCCCCGGGACAGCGACCATGATCTGCTGCGCAACGGCGCGCTAACTTACCCGGAAGGGCAAAGCGCCTGGGTCGAAGGCAGCGTCAGCGATCTGGCCGGGAAACCCGTGGCCGGCGCGCAGGTGGAGATCTGGCAATGCGACCACGCCGGCCACTACCACCACCCCGGTGACGGCGACAAGGCCGATCCCCGCTTTCAGGGCTTTGGCCGCGTGACGCTGGGCGCGGATGGCCGTTACCGCTTCCGCACGCTGCGTCCGGCGCCCTATGCCGGGCGCACACCGCATATTCACTTCAAGGTCAGACTCGGCCAGCGTGAATTGCTGACCACCCAGATGTATGTGGCCGGCGACCCCGGCAATCCCGGCGACTTCCTGTGGCGCAGCTTGGGCGAGGCGGACCGCGCGGCGCTGACCGTGCCGTTCGCGCCGGGCAGCGATGGTCTGCAGGCGCGTTTTCCCATCGTGGTGTCCGCCTGAACCGACCGGAACCCGGCTAACCGTCACCGTTTGTCGGTCATAGCGCCAGCCATGAACGGACAGGAAATTCAAGCTCATCAACCCAAGCATTGCACCCCGGACCCATATTAAAAGCCACGCGTTGAAGGGAGTGAAGTCTGGTCTGGCAAGACTGCCATCAACCACCTTGGTCCGAGAGAGCAGCTTCGGCCAGGAGCCTGGGAGGCCCCCTGCGATGAGCCGCGGTGGGTCGCACCTTGCGCAGCACGCCGGTCGCACAATTGCTATAAATTTAATAGCTGTCAACGCAGTCAACACGAGGGCTGAACGCACATTTTCTTCAAGAAAACTTGACTATCAGCCACTAACACAGCCACCGGCGCGTTCCCGGTGCCCGGCTTCACGTTCGGGCCGGCCACCGGTAGCCTGGGCGAAACCTTCCTCGGCGCGGCAATCAGGAACCGACAGCTGTCCTGATTCGCTCGCGATCGAGCGGAATGTCACGAATGCGCACGCCCACGGCGTCGGCCACGGCGTTGGCGAGCGCCGCAGCCGCAGGCCCCTGCGCCGCCTCGCCGGTTCCGAGGAACGGCTGCCCGGGGCGATCGATCACATGCACTTCAACGCTCGTTGGCAGATGCGCAAAGCGCAGGATGGGATAGCGACCCCAATCGCGGCTGGTGATGTGCGTCGCGTCCCAAGTCACGGCCTCGTAGAGCGTCCAGCTGATCGATTGCAGGATGCCGCCTTCGATTTGATTGCGGATGCCATCCGGATTCACCGCCGCGCCGCTATCC
>CAYJQA010000217.1:0-3986 GCA_964372065.1 uncultured Litorilinea sp. | reverse complement strand
GCAACAACCCGACCAACCTGAACATCGCCGCTTTCCCGATCGACCTCGACTTCCATCGCCACGGCCGCATACGCCGCATGGTTTTTGTAGCGCGCAAAGGCGAAGCCGCGGCCGTGATTGCGCAGGCGCTGGAATCGGCTCCAGCCAAAACGCTCTGCGGCCATCAGGACCACCTCGCGGGCGCGAAGATCCTCAAGATGGTGTAATCGGAACTCGACCGGATCGACCTTTGCTGCGTTCGCCAATTCGTCCAGGAAGCCTTCAATGGCAAAGACGTTGGTATAGGCGCCCAGCGCGCGCAATGCTGAAACGCGAAGGGGCATGTCGGGAATGAAATGGTGGGTGACGCGCGCGTTGGCAATGGTGTAGTACGGAATGGCGTTGCGATCGCCGCCCCCGTCGGGCAGCGCCAGCGGCTGGGGCGGCGGCGGCGTAAACGGCGACTCGAGCAACCACGCCGGCGCGAGGTTGCCAGCCTTGCCGGGGCGCGTCGAGTGCGTGTTGCTCCAGACGTCGTATTGCCAGCTTGCGATCCGGCCGTCACCATCGAGCGTGGCGCGCGCCTTCGCCACCATCGCCGGGCCGAAAGGCTCCCAGGCATGCTCTTCCTGGCGCATCCACTGGACGCGCACAGGCCGGTCGGGAAACGCGACCGCGATCAGCGCCGCATCGGCGCCGGCATCGTCGGCACCGTTATGCCCGTAGCAGCCCGATCCCTCCATGTGAATGCAATGCACCTTGTCAAGCGGCATTTTCACCATTTCAGCGATTGCCGCGCGCAGTGGAAAGACGCCCTGGCTATGCGTCCACACGGTGAGCGACCCATCGCGCAGGAGTCCGACCGCGCACGAAGGGCCGATAGAGCCGTGAATCTGGTAGGCGCGGCGAAAGGTGGCTTCGAGCGCGCCAGGTGCTGTAACCGCAGGATTGTTGTCGCCATGAATCACCGTGTCCTGCGACGGCAACCGCAAGAGATGATCGTAAATGTCGCGCTCTGGCGGGAGCGCCGCCGGAGCATCCCAGATCGCGGCGTCGCCGAGGGCGCGCGCCGCCTGGACGGCCTGGTACTCGTGTTCGGCGACGACGGCAAGGTAGCGGCCGTCGCGCACGATTTTGAGCACCCCCGCAAGCGTCGCGGCGACGGCTGTGTCGACTGACTTGAGTCGCGCCTCATAGCCCGGCGGACGCACCACGCGTGCATGTACCATGCCGGGCAGGCGCAGGTCGTGCACGTAGCTGACACCGCCGGTCAGCTTGCGCGGTATATCGACGCGCGCGACCGGTTTCCCCATCAGGGTGTAGGTGCCGGGGTCCTTGACCTTCGACTGGCCTTGCGCATTCACATGGAGCATCTGGTCGGCAACGAGTTCACCATACCCGACATGTCGTCCGTCATCCACCAGCACCGCGCCGTCTCGGGCCGTCAGCCGTCCCGGCGGCACGCCAAAGCGCTTTGCCGCTTCGGCCAAAAGGATTTCTCGGACCTGGGCGGCAGCATTGAGAATCGCCGTGCCGCTGTCTTTCATCGAGTTACTGCCCGCCGTGTAACCCTCGTCCGGTGTGCGCTCGGTATCGGCGCTGACCATCGTGATGCGTTCCATGCGCAGTGCGAGTTGCTCGGCGGCGATCTGCTGCAAGGCAGTCACGACTCCCTGGCCCAACTCGGCCTTGCCGGTAAATACGGTGACGCTGCCGTCAGCGGCGATTCGAATCCACGAATCAAGCAACGGCGTTTTTTTGAGGCTCCCCGGCAGCTCCGACGCCGCCTTCCCGGCTTGCTGCGCCGCCACCATTCCTGGCCGGATCGCAAAGCTCAGGATCAATGCACCACCCGTCGCGAGAAACTCGCGCCGTGGGAGCGAGACGCCCATGCCGGCGCTCATGATTTCGTCCCTTCCGCCTTCATGAGCTTTGCCGCCCGCCCGACAGCGCGCAGGATACGCATGTGCGTACCGCAGCGGCACAGGCCCGGGCTCATGGTCTTGCGAATATCCGCTTCGGTCGGACTCGGATTGCGCTCGAGCAGAGCCTGCGCGCGCATCATCATCCCGGCAATGCAGTAGCCGCACTGCGCCGCCTGTTCCTCGATGAAGGCGCGCTGCATGGGCCCGGGATGGGCTATCGTCCCCAGGCTTTCGACCGTGCGGATCTTGCGGTTAACAAGCGCTGAAATCGGCGTCATGCAGGAGAACACCGCCTCCGCGTCAACCATGACGGTGCAGGCGCCGCATTGGCCAAGACCGCAGCCAAACTTCGCTCCGTTCAGGGCAAGCTGATCGCGCAGCACGTAGAGCAGCGGTGTATTCGGGTCGGCGTCGATCCGGTGCAACTGGCCGTTGACGTTGAGATCGATCATTCCTGCTCCCTGGCGGCCGCGCGCACTGCTTCGGCCACGTCCTTCCATGGCGCAAGCTCCGCGAGGCTGCGCAAGTACACGACAAGATCGGTGAGCTGATCGTCGGTAAGCGCCCCGGCGAAGCTTGGCATCCAGGGGCCGCGCTCATGCGACTGCGGAACGATGCCTTTGCGGATGATATGAATGAGGTTGCCGGGCGTGGGCAGAGCGGGGGCGACTGCCAGCGACAGCGGCAGCGCGCCACCTTCGGCCGCACGCCCGCGCTCATGGCAATCGGCACAGGCACCCGCGTAAATAACGGCGCCACGGTCCGTGGATGCCGCTTGCCCACGGGGCAGTGTCGCCAGCGCTTTCGTCGCCTGTGCCTTTCGCTGCTCATCCGGGCGTCTATCGAGCGATGCCACATAGAGCGCGATCGCCTGCACGTCCTCCGCGGAGGCACGCGCGAGGCTGCGCACGACTTCGCTCATCGGGCCCGCCGTGAGGCCATGGGCGTCGGTGATTCCGGTGCGCAAATACGCTGCCAAGGACTCGGCGGTCCACGGAAGCGGCGACGGCGACGCCGTGCCGAGCGCCGGCGCGTGCCAGCCCTCGACTTCTCCACCCGCGTAGGGTCTGTCCTTCTTCTCGGCGCCCAACTTGTTGCGCGGTGTATGGCAGGCGCCGCAATGCCCTAAACCCTCGGACAGGTACTTGCCCCGATTCCAGCGGGCGTCCCTGGATGGTTCCGGCCGGAGGGCGCCGGGCGCAAAGTATATTGCCTTCCAGACAGCGATCAACGGCCGCGGAATCATCACAGTGTTGGCGGGCGTCTGCGCGCGCACCGGCTCGCGCGTCATGATGAAGGCGTAGAGGGCACGAATGTCCTCATCGGTGGTCCTGGTGAAATGGTCATAGGGAAAGGCCGGATAGAGGTGACGGCCGTCACGATCGACGCCTTCACGCAAGGATCGAGAAAAGTCGGCTTCAGACCAGCGGCCGATGCCGGTCTCGGGATCCGGCGTCACGTTTGTGCCATAAACGGTCCCGAAGGGCGTCTTCAGAGGGAGCCCACCGGCATAGGACTTGCCATCCTTCGCGGTGTGACAGCTGGCGCAATTGCCCACCGCAGCCAGCTGCGCGCCTTTGGCGATGAGTTCGGGGGAAAAGGCTGCCACGCTCGGAGGAGTCAAAGGCGCAACGGCTGTGTACGACGAGCATGATGCCAGCGCCAAAACGCCAACAAAGAAGAGCGCCGCTGCGACCGGCGTTCGAAGGTTCATTGTGCCGCCCAACATTGGGAAACCGAAGAGGTTGCGAGTAAGCGCGTCGAGCGCGAAACCTGAAAGGGTCTCGCCATGCTCGAGAACAGCCCCGGCTTGCGCGTGACGCTCCGGCGATACGCGGCGCGGCGGAACAGTGGTGGAGTTCATCGGCGGAACCGACTTCAATTGCAGACGCGATGCAGTATAGCGCTCGGTGGACGCTGAAAACGGCAGGGGCGAGCATGGTGCACCAGTTGCAGGGGTTGTTGGCGCCTTCGCTGTTTTGAACCGCCCGTCACAACCGATCCTTGCATGCCGTGAAGCGCGAGGTTTGGACTTGACCCGTTTCCACGGACACTTTTGGGTTTCTCGATTTCAGGTCGGCA
>CAYJQA010000216.1:781-8716 GCA_964372065.1 uncultured Litorilinea sp. | reverse complement strand
CCCGAGCCGGCGAGGAGGAATCTCTCCCTAAACCCCCAGAGAGATTCCTCCCTGCGGTCGGAATGACAACCGCACGAATCAAGGTGAGGCGGCGAAATGTGCGCCCCTGGAGCAACTCCGCACGTCGCAGCCGCGCGCGCCGACCGCGCCCTACAGCTCGGCGGAGCGCTGGCTGATGCGCTCCAGCACCGTCGCCTTGAACTCGGCAAAGGCCAGCCCGTTCTGGCGGCTGCCGTCGCGCTTACGTAGCGCCACCGTGCCGGCTGCCATCTCCTGGTCGCCCACCACCAGCATGTAGGGGACTTTCATCATCTGCGCGGCGCGAATCTTGGCGTTCATCCGCTCCGCGGCCAAGTCGGCCTGGACGCGCACGCCCGCGCTGCGCAGTTCCTTCTCCAGCCGCAGCGCATACTCGTTGTGGCTGTCGGTGATGGGGATGACCGCCACCTGCTGCGGGGCCAGCCACACCGGGAAGTTGCCCGCGTAATGCTCGAGCAGGAAGCCGATCAGCCGTTCATGCGTGCTCAACGGCGCGCGGTGAATGCACAGCGGCGTCTCTTCCTTGCCCTCGGCGTTAATGAAGGTCAGGTTGAACCGTCCCGGTTGGGCGAAATCCACCTGGTTGGTCGCCAGCGTGAACTCGCGGCCGATGGCGCTGTAGATCTGCACGTCGATCTTGGGGCCATAGAAGGCCGCTTCGTCCGGCTGCTCCACAAAGGGCACGTTGCCCTCGCGCATGGCGTTGCGCACCATCTCCTCGGTCTTCAGCCACAGCCGTTCATTGTCAATGTACTTCTTGCCCAGCCCCCTGGCGTGGTGCGTGCTGAGGCGCATCACATACTTGTCGATGCCAAAGAGCTTGAAATAGTGATGATAGAGCGCCACCACGGCCATGAACTCATCGTTGAACTGCTCTTCGGCACAGTAGATGTGCGCGTCGTTCATCTGCATGGAGCGCACCCGCATCAGCCCGAACAACTCACCGCTTTTCTCATAGCGGTAGCACGTCCCATATTCCGCAAAGCGCACCGGCAGTTCGCGATAGCTGCGCGAGCGGCTGCCAAAGAGCTTGTGGTGCAGGGGGCAGTTCATGGGCTTCACATAGTAGCGCACGCCTTCCAGTTCCATGGGCGGATACATGGTGTCGGCGTAATACGGCAGATGGCCGCTGCGCTGGAAGAGCGTCTCCTTGGAAAGATGCGGCGTCCGCACCCGCTGATAGCCCGCCTCTTGCTCCACCTCCTTGGCGAGCTTCTCCAGTTCTTCGATGATCACCGCGCCGTTGGGCAGCCACAGCGGCAGCCCCGGCCCCACTTCTTCATCAAAGAAGAAGATCTCCAAATCGCGACCGAGCTTGCGATGGTCGCGCTGCTTGGCCTCTTCCAGGAGCCGCAGATACTCATTCAACTCCTGCTTGTTGCGCCAGGCCGTGCCATAGATGCGCTGCAGCATGGGGTTGGCCTCGTCGCCGCGCCAATACGCCCCCGCCACGCTCATCAGCTTGAAGCCGTCCGGCGGAATCTGCCCCGTGTGCTCCACGTGCGGCCCGCGGCAAAGGTCCTCAAACGTATCGTGCTTGTAGGTACTGATGACCACCTGGGACGCCACTTCGTTGCCGTACTCGTCGATGCCGCCTTTCGCCAGCCCGTCGATCAACTCCTGCTTGTACTGCTGCCCCTGGAACAGCGCCCGCGCCTGATCCGCCGACACCTCGCGGTAGACAAACGGGTGACGGCCACCGATGATCTTGCGCATCCGCTTCTCGATCTGCTCCAGGTCATCCGGCGAAAAGCTGCGCGGTTTGCCGTCATCGCCCACGCCCAAGTCGAAGTCATAGTAGAAGCCGGTGTCAATGGGCGGGCCAATCGCGATCTTGGCCTCCGGGTATAGCTCCAACACCGCTTCGGCCATCACATGGGCCGCGCTGTGCCGGATCCGATAGAGCCAATCGTGCTCGGCTTGACTGTTGTCGCTCATCTTACTTTCCTACCTTTCCCGCACTCCTACACATGACAGTTTATCGACAAACTCTACCCACTAGCCGGCCAACGTCGCGGTCAGCCCCGCGTCCGCCGGGCCAACCAATCCGCCGCCCACCACGTCAACATGACGACATGCGCCATACCTTGTCCCAGCGGCGCGGCCTGAATCCACTCCTGCAGCCGGTGGGCGTTGCCGCCATCGGTCACGCCCACGCACACCGCCGGGATGCCCCGACTCAACGGGACGTTGGCGTCCGTGCTGCTGATGCGCAGGTCGGGCGTGCCCAGATAGTCCACCGCGCCCAGCGCCGCGATTGCCGCCCACACCAGCGGGTGATCGGGCGCAATCTCGCCGGATGGCCGGTCGCCGATCACCGTGGCCGTCACCGTCACCCCACGCTGCTCCCAGCGTGCGCCCTGATAGCGGGCGATGATGGCCTGGGTCTGCCCGATCAGGTCGTGGAGCGCCGCCTGCGTCTCCCCGCGCAGATCAAGCTCCAGCCAGGCATCCTGGGCGATGGTATTGACCGACGTGCCGCCCGCTACCCGCCCAATGTTGAACGAGGAACGCGGCGAGTCCGCAGTCCGCAGTTGCGTCAGTTCCGCGGCCAGCGCCACCAGCGTATGGAGCGCGCTCGCCACGCCAAAATCGCTCCAACTGTGCCCGCCCGGCGCGTTCACGCTGATCCGGTAGCGCCGCGACCCCAACGCACGATGCACGATGCGCCCCAGCCCCATGCCCTCGATCACAATGGACGCGGCCACGTTCGGCTGCAACGCATCCACTGCTGCCCGCATCCCGCGCAGGTCGCCGATCCCCTCTTCGCCGGTATTCGCCACGAGCCAGATATCCACCGGCGGTGTGGGCAGCCCGGTCAGAATCTCGGCCAACAGGATCAGCGCGGCCACCCCGGTGGAGTTGTCGCCCAGCCCCGGCCCATAGATCCGGCCGGTTTCGTCATCCCGCTTCACGGTGAGGTCGGTTTCCGCGCCAAACACGGTATCGCTGTGCGCCGAGACCAGCAGCGCCGGTTCTCGCATCCGGCCCGGCACCCGGGCATAGACGTTATGCACCGCGTCCTGGCTCTTGTCGGCCAGGCCCAACGCAGCCAGGCGTTGCTCGATCCACTGGGCGCGCCGCGCCTCGTGCAGCGAAGGGGCCGGAATCTGTTGCACCGCGATGCACAGGTCCAGCAATTCGCCGCCCCGCGCCAGACAGCCCCGCGCCGCCGCGACCACTTCCGGATATTTGGCCAGTTCTTCCATCGTCATCACCGCCTATCCTCTGCGCTCGACCGTCATGCTGTCCACACCGCGACGTCGGCGGGCAACAAAAAAGCTCCGTCCCGGCATGGGACGAAGCTTGCGCTCGCGGTTCCACCCATGTTGCCCCAGGCAACGACCGCCCTGGGACCACTCTGGCGACTGCTAACGGGGTCAACCGGGGCCGGCTACTGCGCGTACGCTCCACGGTTCGCCGGTCCACTCCCAGGCGGTCTTCAGAGGCGCTGTCTGCGGCGACTCACAGCCAAAGGTCGCCGCTCTCTGCCAGACACCGAGCCTCCTACTGCTCCTGGTCAACGTTTTGTCGATTTTCCTAGCAAACAGCCCGCCCGGCGCGTTGGCCGGGCGGTGAGTGGGAGATACTGGACTTGAACCAGTGACCTCTACGATGTCAACGTAGCGCTCTAGCCAACTGAGCTAATCCCCCGCACCACTGTAGCGGGCAGTATACCACGCAGGGGGTATGGCGCAAAATCATTCAGTTTGAAAAAATGTAACCAGACGCGCCGCTGCTCATCGCGCCCAGGTCGCCCTGCGTCGCCAGCATGTGTTTGAGCAGCAGCGTCTCAAACGAAAGCAGATACCGCTCGCGATCCAGCATTTCGGGGATGCCCGGCAGCTCCAAGAGCGCCTGTTTGTCCTTGTTCGCCACTTGCAGTGCGATCGCCACCAAGAATGCCAGCGTCGTCGGGTCATCCGGCAGGCGGTCCAGCTTGAGGTCCATCCGGGTCGCCCGGCTCAGCAGTTCCACATACTCCACGATCTTGGGCCGCACCTTATGCACCATCTCGGTGGCGGACCGCGTCGCGCCGTTCACCGCCGGGAACTGGGCGACCTTGCCGCTCAGATAGGGACGGCTGTGGTTGAGTTCAAGGATCCGGAAACGTTGTGTGCCCAGCGCCGTGATATTCATGCAGCCGTCCGGTTGGCGGTCCACGCGCACGATGCGCGCCGCCGTGCCGACGGAGTAGGGCCGCGCCGGGCCGCCCACCTCCTGCCCATCCTGGATCAGCGCCACGCCGAACGGGATCTCCTCGTCGATGCAGCGGTTGATCATTTCGCGGTAGCGCGGCTCAAAGATATGCAGCGGCAGGGCCATGCCCGGAAAGAGCACAACGTTCAACGGGAACAGTGGCATCTCCATAGTTACGATCCGCTGTTGTTCATGCTGTGCGCCACCTGCGGCGTCTGACAACGACCTATCCACGTGAACACCTCAACTTGCTTCCAGAACGATCCGGCGCGCAGGCCGTTACTCATCCTCGGTATCGAACTCCGGCATCTGGGCCAGATCGACCTTCATAAACTCGCGCAGCAGCGTGGTCGCAAATGCGCCCTTGGGCAGCGCAAAGGTCATGGTCAGTCCATCGCCGTCGGCGACCGGCGCAACCTGCACGTCGCCCGCCAGCAGCCGCCCCAGCCGTCGCGTGCCTTCCACCCGCGCCGCGGCCAGCGCGTCCATCCCCGCGGGCACCTCGGCCAAGACCGCCGCCTCCAACTCGCCGGCTTCGCCCGTCGCGGCCCACATCTTGGGGCCGTACATGGGGGCCGTGAAGCTGATCTCCTGCGCCGTCAACCGCGGCGTCTCCACCGCGCCGTCCTCCACCTGGAACATGCCGCCGGTCGCATGTTTCTTCGCCACATCGCCCGTCAACATGCGCTCAAACAGCCCCAGCTCGACGCGCCGCGCCAGATAGCGATTGCACAGAAAGCTCTGATAGGCCGACACCAGAAACCGGCGCAACCACGGACTATGACGGCCCGGCTGCCCCTGCAAGATCGCCAGCCCTTGCTGCACATTGTTGCCGCCGGAGCCAAACCGCTGCGGGCCAAAATAGTTGGGCAATCCCAGCGCCGCCAGTCGCTCGGCGATGGCCGCCGTGCGCCGCTGGGCTTCCGCCTGGTCACAGGCCAACTGCGTCACCGTGATGGTGAAGCGGTTGCCCAGCAGATGTCCCAGCCGCAGCTTGTTGCGGTGAAAACGTACCCAGTGTACCTCCACGGGGAGCTGCTCCCGGATGCGCGTGAGCGCCTCCTCGGAAAACTCGGCGCGCTGGAAGCCCACATTCACGCTAAAGGTCTGGGTCGTGCGGGCCTGCTTGTCCTTCATGCCCGCAAAGCTGACCTCGCCGCGTTTCAGCCCAAAGAGCTGTTCCAGTTGCGCCTGCACGTCCTTGGTGGTCAGCCCCACCTTGGTCAAGTTCACGTAGAGATGCTGACCTTCGCCGAGCGCCTCATAGAGCGGCAGTTCCTCGACGACGAAATGGTCCGGGGTCAGACGCAATTGCCCGCCGATGCCGGGGAGTTCGTTGGTAATGTACGGCAAACTCAAGTTCAGGTACGAGTCTAGCATGATGAGATCCTGTCCGCAGGAAGGTGGGTTCCAATAAGGTGGCCGGCGCGGTGACGCCTATGCGCCCAAGTTGCGCCCAAGTTGCGACCGTAAGGGGCAAATCGCATTGTGCGTAGCCAAGCAACTGGGTCTATGCCATGAATGGTCTCTGTCTTCCTCTTGGCGTCGTTCTTCTTGGCGTCTGTGCGCCCTTTGCGTGAGACTCTCTGCTGCGCAGGATGCCGACCGCCACAGTCTAGTCCCGATAATAGAGTTGCGTATAGCAGAACGGGGTTCCCGTCTGCCCGCCAAAGCGTAGACCCGCGGCCTGCGCCCAGCGCCGCGCCAGCAGCGCCGGCACATAGGCCGGGTCGGGCAGTTCCTCACTGATCAGCAGCCGCGCGCCGGGTTTCAGCACGCGGTACGCCTCGCATAGCGCCAGTTCACGCGCCGGGACTTCGCCCAGGACCGCCACCAGCGCCGCCGCGTCCAGACACGCATCGGGCAGCGGCAGGCCATGCAGACCGGCATGATGAAGCTGCACGCGTCCGCGCACCCCCTCGGCGGCGGCGCGCTGCGCGACCCGCGTCAGCATCGGGGCCTGGATGTCCACGGCATGCACCACGCCGCCCGTGCCCACCTGGCGCGCCATCTCCAGCGTCAGCAGCCCCGCGCCGCACCCCAAGTCCGCCACGGTCATCCCGGCAAACAGCCCCAGCCGCGCCGCCAGTCGCTGCGGCGCGCGATAGGCCAGCCGCCACGGGTGCGCCAGCCAGCCCGCCATCTGGTGCGGCATGGGGCGCGGTTGGCGCGCCAACCCGGCGCGCAGCCCGATCTGCGCGCCCACGGCTGCGCCCACGCCCGTTGCCAGCGCGTCGCCGCCCCACCCGGCCATGACCTCCAACGCATTCCTGCCCATCTAGACCGCCGTTTCTTGCATCGGCGCTGCAAAGCGAATCCGCAGTTCACCCTGGCTAAAGACCGCGCCCACGGCGTCGCGCTGGGCCAGCACCGCGGGCAGCAGCAGTTCACGCTTAAAGTTGCCGATGGTCACAAAAAGCTCGTCCCCGCGCTTGGTCAGCCGCACCTTGTCCAGTTCCACGTGTGGCAGCGGCAGCTTGAGCACATAGCCGTCGCCTTCCTCCACGATGCTTTGCGTCTGGCCCACATACAGCACGTCGCCGGGGTCGCGCTCGGCAAAGAGCCGCGCCGCCAGTTCCTCCAGCCGCGCCAGTCCCACCATCTCCACGTCGAAGTACCCGGCGCGCAGGATCGGCAGGGGCAAAAAGTCGCGCTCGATCTCGCCCAGATAGCGCGCCTGAATCTCCTGCAGCCGGGCCAGGTAGGCGTCTTGGCTCGGCGCGGCCACCCAGGCCTTGCCCTGCCCATCGCTGACCACGCCCGGCAAGATGCGGTTAACCACCACGCCATCCACGGGATAGCCAAAGAGCGACAGATAGGTGACGGCCCGCGCGCCTTCCTTGACGACCATCTTTTCCGGGTTCAGCACCACGCGATAACTGGTGACTTTCGGGTCAATCAACACCGCTTGCAGCGCCTTCACGCCGTCAATCAGATTGGCCAGCCCAAACAGCGGGTCGCGCTCCGGCATCACCCGCCGCAGCAGCCCGCTCGCCAGCCGCAGCGTCCCTTCGCCCAGCCCGGAGACGCGGCCTACATACCACTGGAAGCTCTCCGGCACGCTCAACAGGCGGACCGTCTCCCCCGTCGGCGCGGCGTCCACAATCACCCGGTCGTAGTGGCCTTCCTGCGCCCGCCGGTAAATGTGCAGCAGGCTCACCACTTCCTCCATGCCGGGGATGATCGCCATCTCTTCGGCGACCGCCTTGCTTACCCCTTGTTTCCGCAGCAACCCGCCCACATACTCTTGCATCTGGCCCCAGTTTTGGCGGATCTCGTCCAGCACATTGATCTCCTGGGCGTCCAGATTCGGCGCGACCTGAACCGGGTCGGCGCGCAAGGGCACATCCAGACTGTCGGCCAGACTGTGCGCCAGGTCCGTGCTGACGACCAACGTGCGATAGCCCAACTGCGCGCTGCGCAGCGCCGACGCCGCCGCCACCGTGGTCTTGCCTACGCCGCCCTTGCCAAGATACAGAATAATCCGCATGGTTAACCTTATCTCTACTCGCCGCTCGCCACGCGCGCCGCCGCGGCCGCACGGCGCTTGCGCCGCCCGCGGCCTTGCAGCGCGATCAGCGCCAAGAACAGCACCCCCGCCAACGCGACATAGGCCGCCGTCCGCTTCAGACCAAACCAGCCGCGCACCCGCCACCACACCCACAGGGCCAGCAGCCAGCGACCCCAGTCATGCAC
>CAYJQA010000216.1:0-771 GCA_964372065.1 uncultured Litorilinea sp. | reverse complement strand
GGTATGCCCTATCTGTAGGGCATACTTGCCCATCAGGTTTTCGGGACTCCAGACCACCACATAGACCCGCCCGCCCACCAGCGTACGCGTGTCGATGGCGAGGCCTGCCAAGAAGGTTGCGCCGGTCAGCGCATCGGTCTGGGCGCTCGGCTGCGCCTTGGGCGGGGCCACTACCTGGGCGCGGTAGCCGGCCGGTATGGTGACCGGCGGCTTCAGCCCGTCGCTGCTCACCGGCGCACCCTGCGCCAAGACCGCCATCGCCGGAGTCAGCGCCCGCCCTGCGGCCAGCGACGGGGTCAGCAATTGCACGCGCAACCGCGTGCCCGCCGGGCAATCGGCGCGATACACGTGCACGCGCCCCGGATGGTCGATCTGGTTGAGCACGACGGCGCAGCGCGTCACGCCCTCCAGCATCGTCGCGGCCGCCAATGACCCGCCCGCCCCCTCCAGAATGTACACCAGGCTCCCGGCCAAGTGCAGCGGCAATACCGGTTCAACAGACGACGACCAAGCGGACAATGGGGTCTCAGGTGTCATGCACTCTCACTTAGCTAATCGTTGGCTCAAACGGACGCGACGCACGTCAGTCTAGCATCGGGCCAATGCGGGCGTCAATTCACCCGCCAGTGCCGGACGCGCCAGGCTTGCCACAGGGCACACATACGCAGTCATCGTAGCGGCGGTTTCACGGAGGTCAAGAAGATTATCCCGGTCATTAGGGTGTTTTCATGTTGCAATAGCGCCAATCCAGCGCAATGCAGTTTGCGGGTT
>CAYJQA010000215.1:0-8797 GCA_964372065.1 uncultured Litorilinea sp. | reverse complement strand
CCTGTTGATTGCCATTTCGCGCGGGGGGGCATCCGCCGAAATCAACGACCTGGCGCGGCGTTTGCAGGACATCGGGGTGGGCGTCGTCGCGTTGACGAGCGCGCCCGACTCGGAGCTGGCGCGGTTGGCGAATGTCAGTGTTGCCCTGCGCGACGTGGGCGGGATCGACCCGGGCAACGTCATCGCGATGGGCAGCACATTGGTCGTCGGCGTCTGGGGCGATGCCCTGGCGTATGTGTTGATGATTCGCCGTGAACACTCCTGGCGGCAGGTGCTGCACAATCATCCGGCGGGCGCGGTGGGCCTGATCACCGAGCCGCCGCCGGCGTTGGCGCTGCCGGACGACCCAGACTGAGGGGACCCCCAATGCCGATCGTGGCCGGCGTAGACAGCTCGACACAGTCCTGCACCGTGGAACTGCGCGATGCCGACAGCGGCGCGTTGTTGGCCCGCGGGCAGCGACCGCACCCGCCGACGCACCCACCCGTCAGCGAGCAGTGGCCCGCGGACTGGTGGACGGCGTTCCGCGGGGCGCTGCACGACGCGCTCGCCGCCGCCGGCCAGCCTGCCCGCGCCGTCGACGCCATCAGCGTGGGGGCGCAGTGTCATGGGCTGGTCGCGCTGGACGGCCAGGGCAAGGTCGTGCGCGCGGTGAAGCTGTGGAACGACACTACTTCCGCGCCGCAGGCGGCCGCGATGGTGGAACGCTTTGGCATGGCGTGGTGGGTCCGCACGGTCGGCTCGGCCCCGACGGCCGCGTTCACCATCACCAAGTTGGCGTGGATGGCGGAACATGAGCCTGACCTGCTGCGCCGGGTGCGCTCGATTTGTGTTCCCCACGACTGGGTGACCTACAAACTGACGGGCCGGCACGTGACCGATCGCTCTGACGCTTCGGGCACGGGCTACTTTAGCGTGCAGGGCGCGTGGCTGTATGACCTGCTGGCGGACGTGGTCAGCCCCGACGCCGATTGGCCCGCCATGTTGCCGGTCGTGCTTGGCCCCAGCGAGCCTGCCGGGGTTGTGGCCCCCAGTGTGGCGCGTGAGTTGGGTCTACGCGACGATGTGGTCGTGGGACCGGGTGCAGGTGACCAGCACGCGGGCGCGGTCGGTCTCGGCCTAGCCGAAGGCGAGGTGCTCTACAGCCTGGGCACGTCCGGCGTCGTGATCTCCGTTTCCCAGGACCCGGTGGCGGACCTGAGCGGGATGGTGAATAGCGTCGCGGATGCCACGGGGGGCTTTTTGCCCCTGGTGTGCACCCTGAACGCGACGAAAGTCACCGACACGTTTGCCCGCTGGTTGGGCGTCGACTATACCGAACTGGCCGCGCTGGCCCTGGCCGCGCCTATGGATCGGAGCAGGCCGGTGCTGGCCGCCTATTTTGACGGCGAGCGCTCGCCCAACCGGCCGTTTGCGCGGGGGATGCTGGCGAACCTCACCAACGAGACGACGCGTGAGCAGCTTGCCCTGGCCGCCTTCGAGGGCGTGCTGTTGGGATTGGTCGCCGGGCACGCGATAATCCGGCAGGCGGGCGCGCCCGCCGCCGGCCGCGTCGTAGTCACCGGCGGCGGGGCCAAATCCCCGGCCTATCGTCAGGTGCTGGCCGACCTGCTGGGTGCGCCGGTCGAGATGCTGGATGCGCCCGAAGCGACGGCGCGCGGCGCGTGTGTGCAAGCTGCGGCCGTGTTGGCGCAGCGCGACATCCGCCACGTGCGCGATACGTGGCGTCCCCCCGTGCTGTACACCTGCGCGCCGCGCCCCGCAACGGCCTACGACCTGCGCCCGCAGTATCAGACGTTGAGCAGCATCACCGCGCTCGACCGCGCCGCGTGACCCCGCCCCGCGCACCGCGGCGGGACGCAACCTCCACAACAAACTGCATCCGGATCGACGCTGAGACAATAGCTTTGGCGCGTGTCCTGCTGGTTTCTTTCCGGACCTAGAAAAGCTCGCCCTGCCGTGGCTCGTCTCTATGCTCAGCATCATCGGGTGAATAACCCGCCGGTGTGAATAGGAACTCGTTCGCCGGATCGCAAGCGCGGTATCGTTTGAGAGCAAGGTCTCGGTTCTGGACTGCATAACAATAAACACACCCGTGAGGACAGGTATCATATTCGCCGATGTCTCGAGACCAGAAGCAACCGCAAGCAGGGCGATTTCCCTTGAGTTTTGCCAAAATCGGTCGTCCCGCCACATCTGACAGCCTTTTGGCATCGACACAACGGGCTTCTGCAATTCCTGGTGACAGCAATTCGGGTTGCGCACACATAGACAACTGTATGCCGTGCCTCTGGGCGACACCCGCCAATTCTGCTGCAAGGTCAATCTTGAACTGTGCGGATGGATCCTCCCACGCGAAGCCACATGTGTGCGCCGCTTGATCCAGGTTACGTTTGGTCTTCTTGTATATTTGCGCGAACGAGATGACCACTTCGTCAGTAACCCCCTCAAGTTCCTCTGCCAAAAAGGCGAAGTTATGTCTGTGAAAATCAAGATTGGTGAGAGACGACAACACAATCGTGTCATAGCGCCATACGGGCACGCGCGGACCAAATCGCTGACGCAGTTGCCTCATATGCTTGGTTGCCTGGCGGAAATCGACTACTGATGACTCCAGAGCACGGGGATAGCCATTGATGGCATGCTGTACGATGAACGGAAAACCCCGCATCGCAACTTCATCCAAGTGATGGAGAAAGGGACCGATGTTCTTGGTCCAGAAGACGAAACCATCTACTGACCCTTGCTCTAGACTGACCTGATATACCTGCCCGCCATACGGGTTCACCATCTTGCAGTAACCGGCTCGCAGCCGGTTCATGAACCAATCACCATAGAATGTGGGGATGTCGGTCTTGTAGCTGGCTGAGATGATCATCAGACACCAATGTCCGTTTGCCTGAAAAGCCATGCATATGGCGTGTAACTGCCGGAAGATGTCACGTCCATCGGAAGGAAGGCGGGGCTGACTGCGATGTTCGCGCCAAGATTCTGCTCAGGGCGCGCATCAACGTCAAGTTTGCCTGTTGTGATGTATGGCACGGTTTTGGGGCCAACAGGAGAGGGCGCGGCGGCCCCCGAAGAGGCGCCCCCGCCAGGACTCGAACCTGGGCACATGGTTTAGGACACCACTGCTCTATCCTCTGAGCTACGGGGGCGCGACGGGGTGGGCGATGTGCGCGCCGACCTGTACACTACCACAGCGGCGGCGGCTTCGTCAAAGCTACCGGTCTGGCCCGCCCGCTGTGCTGCGGCGGCGGGAAGGGGACCCTTCGCCTGCGGCTCAGGGTGACAGTGTGGCATAAACAGGGCGGCGAGGTTTGCGCGCGCCTGGGCTTTGGGCTACGCTTGCCTTGACCATTATCCGGCTTACAGCTATGAAGGAGTCGTTCATGCGGCGTTTTGAGAAGCAAGTCGCCATCGTGACGGGCGCGGGCAGCGGCATCGGCGCGGCCACGGCCAAGCGGCTGGCGAGCGAGGGCGCGGCCGTCGTCGCCGCCGACCGTAATCTGGCGGGCGTCGAAGAGACAGTCGCGGCCATCCGCAACGCAGGCGGCGCGGCGATCGCGGTCCAGGTCGACGTGGCCCACCGCGACCAGGTGGAAGCCATGCTCGGCGCAGCGCTGGCCGCGTACGGCCATGTGGATGTGCTGGCGGCCATCGCAGGGATTGCGCATGGCGAGCCGTTCTTGGAGGCTACCGACGAATGGTGGGACAAGACGCTGGCGGTCAACCTGAAGGGCGTCTTTTACTGCTCGCAGGTGGTGGCGCGCCATATGGTGGCGCAGGGCATCGCGGGGCGCATCGTGCATCTGGCCTCGACCAACGGGCTGGTGGCCGAGCCGCGCTTGGCGCACTACAACGCATCCAAGTTTGGCGTGGTGGGGCTGACCATGACCATGGCGATTGAGTTGGGGCCGCACAATATTCGCGTCAACAGCGTTTGTCCGGGGATGATCAAGACCCCGCTGACGCGCAGTTCCTACACCAACCCGGCCTGGGTGGCGGACTATCGCAAGAAGATCCCCATGGACCGCTTTGGCGAGCCGGAGGAAGTGGCGGCCGCGGTGGCCTATCTGGCGTCGGAGGATTCGGGCTACATCACCGGCGCACAATTGGTGATCGACGGCGGGCAGTTGACCTTCTAGGCACGCAGAGGCAGCGCTTTACACCAGAGCGCAAGCACACCAAGCATAGAGACAAGCACCCGAACCCATGAAGGAGCAGGCCATGCGGCGGTTTGAGAATCAGGTCGCGATTGTGACGGGCGCAGCCAGCGGCATCGGCGCGGCGACGGCGCGGCGGTTGGCGAGTGAAGGCGCGGCCGTGCTGGCCGCGGACCGCAACTTGGCGGGCGCACAGGCAAATGTGGCGGCCATCCGCGCGGCGGGCGGGGAAGCGACCGCATTTCACGCAGATGTGAGCCAACGCAGCCAGGTGGAAGCCATGCTGGCCGCGGCGTTGGCCGCGTATGGCAAGGTAGATGTGCTGGGCGCGATTGCCGGGATCTCGCACGGCGAGCGATTCCTCGAGATCACCGACGAATGGTGGGATCGGATACTGGCGATCAACCTGACCGGCGTGTTCTATTGTTCCCAAGTGGTGGCGCGCTATATGGTGGCGAACAAAGTCGCCGGGCGCATCGTCCATATGGCTTCTACGAACGGGCTGGTGGGCGAGGCCAATTTGGCTCACTACAACGCCTCCAAGTTTGGCGTCGTCGGTTTGACCATGACCATGGCGATTGAACTGGGGCCACACAATATCCGCGTCAACAGCGTTTGCCCAGGCCCGATTTTGACGCCGATCTCCGGCCGGAAGGACTATGAGAATTGGGACCCGAATGACCCCTATCTCCAAAAGATTCCGCTCAACCGGTTTGGCAAGGCGAGCGAAGTGGCATCGGCGGTCGCCTATCTGGCGTCGGAGGATTCGGGCTACATCACCGGCGCGCAACTCGTGATCGACGGTGGGCAGTTGACCTTCTAGGGCGCGGAGGGAGAGAGAAGGAGAGACTTTCTGCTCTTCCCTACGCACCGGACCGCGTGCGCGGGTAGATTGCCTTTGTCCGTGCGTAATGATAGGCTTGCACATGAGTTGGGGCTTGAGAAGGCACGCCTGTTGATGGAGTAACCCACCATGAAGCTGGATCGCATTACGGTGAATCCAAGACGCATGAACGGACAGCCTTGTATTCGTGATTTGCGGCTGACCGTGCGCCGAGTCTTGGAGGTTCTGGCGCTCTATCCGGATCGGGCTGAATTGCGCCGCGAGTACCCGGAACTGGAAGAGGAGGACATCCGCCAGGCGTTGGCCTATGCCGCGGCCTCACTGGAAGACCGTATCGTCGAGTTTCCCCATGAAACTGCTGCTTGACCAGGGCTTGCCGCGCTCGGCGGTTGTCCTGCTCCGCGATGCCGGGATTGACGCCGTACATACCGGCGAGATTGGCCTGGCCGCCGCGGACGACGAGACAATCCTTGCCGGGGCGCGAGAGGAAGGTCGGGTCATCGTAACGCTGGACGCGGACTTTCACGCGCTGCTCGCATTGTCGGGAGCAGCATCCCCTTCGGTGATCCGCATACGGATGGAGGGGCTACGCGGGGAAGCTCTGGCCGAATTGCTGCGGACGATCTTGATGGACTGGAGCAATGAACTTGACGCTGGGGCGATCCTGACGATACAGCCCGGACGCATCCGCTACCGTCACCTCCCGTTATTGTCGGCATCTGCTTCAGCCTGACACGCGTCGACACGCCCGGAACGGAGCGATTCCTCCCTGCGGTCGGAATGACCCTTACCTCCGCTCTGGACTTTGTGCTCTTTGCGTTCTTTGCGTGAGGCTTCTCTGGTTGCGGTCTACGGCTCGACCAGTTCGGCGATGCGGCGGACGATGCGGTCGGGGCGGATGTCGCTGTCGGGCGGCAGGCCGCGACCGGCATGGTCTACCCAGACCGCGTAGAGGCCCAGGCGTTGGGGCGCGACGACTTCCCACTCCAGGTTGTCGCCCACCATCCAGGCGTCGGCGGGGGCGGCGTCCAGCGCGGCCAGGGCGTGACGGTAGACGGCCTCCTCGGGCTTGCCCACGCCAAACTCGCCCTCCACAATCACGCAGTCAAAGAGCGGCGCGAGGTCAAAGCGGTTGATCTTGCGCCGCTGTTCGCGTGCTTCGCCGTTGGTCAGCAAAGCCAGGCGCACCCCGCGCTCGCGCAGCGTGTGGAGCGTGTCCAGCGCGCCGGGGAAGGGGACCATCTGCGCCATCTGCACTTCGGTGTAGGCTTGGGCCATCTCGGCGGCGAGCGCCGGGTTGGGCGCGCCCAGTTTTTCGAGCGTCAGCCCGATGATGCTGCGCCGTGCGGCCACCAGGTCCAAACGGCCCGGTTTGTGGCGGGCGGGGTCGCTCCAATACCAACCGCGCGTGGCGCTCAAGACGGTCTGGAACGCGGCTGCATCGCCGCCGTTGACCTGGTCCGCGTAGTGGGTACAGAGCGTCGTCCAGCACTGGCTGGCCGTGTCGGAGTGGGCCAGGATCGTATCGTCCATGTCGACGAGCATGGCTTTGGGCAGCAGGGGCATGCGTTAGGACTCCAACGGTTGCAGGGCAAAATCGCCGGTGGCGGTATCGTAGAGGCCCCAAGTAGGCGGCCCTTGCATCCCCAGCAACTCGCCGGGGTTGATCAGCCAGCCGTTGCCCACGGTCTCGACGTGCTTTTGATGGTTGTGCCCATAACAGACCAAGTCAAACTGGCCCGACTGGGCGATGCGGCGGGCGGGTTCGGGATAGTGGATCATGGCGATGGTGCGGCCCGCGGCGTTGAGTTCGGCATAGATGCCGTGCAGGGTGATGTGCGGGTGTTTGGCCGCGATGGTCTGGAGGAGGCGGCCGTCGCCGTCGTTGTTGCCGAAGACGACATGGATCGGTCCGCCGAAACCCTTGCCCAGACGGTCGAGCATGAAGGGCGCACAGAGGTCGCCGCAGTGGAGCAGCATCTCGGCCCCCGCAGCATTGGCCGCGGCCAGCGCCGCTTCCAGGTGGGCGATTTGGTCGTGGCTGTCGGAAAATACGGCGATCTGCACGGCATCCTCCTTCGCATAAAGCAACCACCGTTCTGGCTGTGCTATACTCCAGTCTATATGGAATCGTATCAAACGCAAGCCGCGGCCGCTGCGCCGCGCGGCTATCTATCGAATCGAGCGGCGCGCAAGCCGGGCGCGGCCGCGGCGCTTGGTTGGCTGCTGGGGCTGGCGCTGCTGGCGGGGTGCGGCCAGGTGATCACGGTCAAGCCCACGCCGACGCCCGCGCCCACGGCCACGATTGTGTTGGCGGTGGTGGCCGCGACCGATGCGCCGACGGCGACGCCCGCGCCCTATACGCCCGCGCCCACGCCGACGCCCACCGTCACGCCGACGCCCATGTTCCACGCCATCGCGGCGGGCGAAAGCCTGCTGGTCATCGCCAACCGCTATGGCGTGAGTGTGGCCGCGCTGCAAGAGGCCAACGGCATCCTGGACCCGCGCACGCTCCAGATCGGCCAGGAACTGATCATCCCGCGCGAGGAAGAGGCCGAAGTCGCGGCCAACGCCACGCCGACGCCCACGCCGCTGCCGCTGACCATCGAGCATTTGCACTTCAGTGAGACGACCATCGGCGGGCTGTGGGTCATGGGCGAGGCGCGCAATGACAGCGGCGTCGCGTTGGAGCAGGTGCGCGTGGGCGTGACGCTGCTGGACGCGGCGGACGCCACGGTGGCCGAGTCGCAAGGGCTGGTCGCGCTGGACTTTTTGGATGTGGGCGAGGCCGCGCCCTTTGCCATCCTCTTTGGCAGCGCGTCCGGCGGCTTTGACCGCTATCGCGCCTATCCCGTCTCCGGCGTACCGGCCTATGTGGGCAGCTATTACCGCGACCTGGTGGTGGAAAACATCGAGAGCGAGAGCGAACGTTACGCCTCGTACACGGTGACCGGACTGGTGCGGAATACGGGGCCGGAAGAGGCGGTCAACGTGCAGGTGGTCCTGACCGCCTATGACCCGCTGGACCGGGTGATCGCGGTGCGCCAGGCCGAGCCGGACTATAACGTCGTCCCGCGTGGGGGGACCAGTACCTTTACCGTGGTCCTCGCGCCGGTGGGCGGGCCGGTGGCGCGCATCCACGCCGTGGCGCAGGGGCGGCGGTTGAGCAGCCAGCAGTAAGCGCAAGGCGAGCAGAAATCTCACGCAAAGCCGCCAAGCACGCCAAGTCCAGAGTGAGGACGGGTATCATTCACGCTGACGCGGCCCACACCCCTGCGTCTCCGCGTGTGATATACTCGCGTTTATGCGGGGTTATCCCGCCATTATCCAAACCAACCTTCATCGCGACCTTATAGGATGAAGTCATGAATCGACGTTCGTTTTTGGCCTGGGCCGCGGGGATGGCGGCGCTGGGGCTGACGGGGTGCAGCGTGCCCGCGGCGGCGACTGCGCCCGCAGTCGCGCCGGCAGTCGCCGCCCAGCCGGCCGCGCCCTTGCCCGTTGCCCCGCTCCATGGCGCACGCGGCCCGGCATTGGACAAGCCCGTCGTGCCCGACCGCTTGCAGATTCCCGCCATCAACGTGGACATCCCCGTGGTGGAACTGGGCTGGCATGCGGCGACTACCCGCGACGGCCAAATCTTTAGCGAATGGGACGTGGCCGAGTACGCCGCCGGCTGGCACCGCAACAGCGCCAAATTGGGCGAGCCGGGCAACATGGTTATGAGCGGCCACAACAATATCTTGGGCGCGGTCTTTCGCGAGTTGGACCAACTCAAGAAGGGCAA
>CAYJQA010000214.1:6677-8819 GCA_964372065.1 uncultured Litorilinea sp. | reverse complement strand
GGCTCACGCAAAGACGCCAAGGCAGAGAAGATTCGCAAGGTTGTCACCCTGAGCCGAAAGGCGAAGGGTCCCCTCGCGGACACGCGTCGAAAGGGGATGCTTCGGCTTGCAGCCTCAGCATGACAGCCTTTGCCCACTGTCTTGTTCTTTCTTCTTTGCGTTCTTGGCGGCTTTGCGTGAGCCTCTCCCTCTCTCCCCGCGTGGGGCCGGGACGTGCGGCGGGCGGATTTGCACAGCCGCCGCGCTCTGTGTCACACTCACCCAAGGTAACATGCCATCCAAGGAGCCGGCTATGCAACGCTTTCTAGGTATCATCGTAGCTCTTGTGGCCGTGTGTGGCGCGCTGGTGTTGGCGGCGTGCGGGAACGCGGCCAACCAGGGGTTGACCGCGCCGACGCCGACCGCGGTCGCCACCTACGCCCCACCCACGCCGACCCCCTTGCCCGCACTGGCGCTGACCCAGGCCGAACTGCTGGGCGCGCCGGGCGTCACCGCCGGCTGTGACGCGCCCCCCGAAGCGACGTTCACTTGCCAGGCCGAGGCGGTCACACCCGTGCTGGACGTCAACATTGCCGCGTCCACCTATGCCCGCTGGAGCCTGCGCTGGGGCGAGGTGGATGCGCCCCTGACCGGCGACGAAACGCTGGCGCTGCACATCAACCGCAGCGGCACGGTAGCGCCCAATCTCTACTTTGTGGAGGCGGGCGGCAACCGCATCGGCGTGAACCTGGCCCGCTTTGGTCTGGGCGACGGCGACCGCATTGTCTATGTCCCCCTGCGCGAAGTGCGCGACGCCGACGGCAACCTGCCCGACTTCGCCGCGGTCAACGAACTCCAACTTGTCTTTGAGTGGGCGGACATGCAGGGCATCCTGGCGCTGGCGAGCGCGCGCTTCACTGCGGCATGGGAAGAGCCGGTGACGGTGGGTGAGGCGGCGCTCACGCTGGCCGCCGGTCTGACGCTGCCGCCCGGCTTTGTGGCCGACGTGGTGGCGGATAACCTGCCCGCCAACACCGAAGTCGAGTTTGCGCCCAACGGCGACATGCTGGTCAGCCTGCAAGAAGGCCGCATCTGGTGGTATCGCGACACCGACGGCGACCAACGCTATGACCGGCGGCGGCTGTATGCCACGGGCTTTACCGAGGTCGTGGGGCTGCTCTATGACCCGGTGGACGGCGCCGTCTGGATCGGCGGGCGCGGCGCGTTGGTCCGCACCCTGGACACGGATGGCAACGGCCTGGCCGACCTGCGCGAGACGCGCTTCGAGGGGATGCCCTGGGGCCGCCATCAGAACAATGGGTTGGAGTGGAATCCCGACCCCGACCCCTTTAGCGGCGAGCCGGGCAAGACGTGGATCTACTTTGGGCTGGGCGCGACGGGCGACCTGGAGGTCGGCCCGGAGTATAACGCCACGGTGCTGCGCTTCCCGCGCACGGGGCAGAGCGCTGCCGACCTGGAGATCGTCAGCCACGGCAACCGCAACGCGTATGACGTGCTGTGGGTCTATCTGCCCGTGGACCCTGCCGACCCCGAAGGTCCGCACACCTGGGCGCTCTTTGCCAGCGAGAACGGGCCGGACTTCAACGATGCGCCCGACGAGGTCAATCATATTCGCTGGGGCCGCCATTACGGCTTCCCCGACCAGTTCGGCATGGTCGCCGACGACGCGGTCGAGGACGATCCTTACAGCAGCCCGGTCTATCCGGTGACGGCGCACACCAGCGCCAACGGGTTGGCCTACATCGAGCATCCCGATTGGCCCGCCGAATTTCGCACGCTCTATGTTGCGCTCTTTGGCGAGGTCTTCAGCCCGACCAGGGTGGGCCACACGGTGGAGCACATTGCCCTCTCCGCGGCGACGACGCCCGGCGGCGAAGCCACCTATCGCGGCGTGCCGTCCGACTTCGTGGTGGGGCTGGACCGCCCGCTGCCGATGGCGACCGGCCCGGACGGCAACATGATCGTGGGCGATTACGCCACCGGCATCATCTATCGCATCCGCTATGCCGGGCAGCCGTAGGGACGGTTTCTAGGCGTTTGGGAAAATACGCGGCACACATGATTTGTCGCGGCGGTTTCCAAACCCCCGGTAGGGTGGGCCCGGGCCGGGGGGTTTGTAACCGCCGCAAAGGGAGCGGATTT
>CAYJQA010000214.1:5579-6667 GCA_964372065.1 uncultured Litorilinea sp. | reverse complement strand
CCGCCGATCGGTGCGGCCGGTGCGGGCGGTTAGTAAACCGCCGCTACGGGAGCGTAATGAAAGCAGGCGTCAGTCACTTCAACAAGTGGCTGACGCCTGTTTGCATGTGGGTCCGGCGGTTGGGAAATCGCCGCTACGGGGACGCTACGCCCGGCGCAGCTTGCGATAGGTGATGCGGTGCGGGCGGTCGGCCGCGCTGCCCAGACGGCGGCGGCGATCCTCGGCATATTCGCTGTAGTTGCCGGGGAACCAGACCACTTCGCTGTCACCCTCAAACGCCAGGATGTGGGTCGCGATGCGGTCCAGGAACCAGCGGTCATGCGAGATGACCAGGACCGTCCCGGCGAAGCTTTCCAGGGCGTCTTCCAGGGCGCGCAGGGTGTTGACGTCCAGGTCGTTGCCCGGCTCGTCCAAGAGGATGACGTTGCCGCCCGCCTTGAGCAGCTTCGCCAGGTTGACGCGGTTGCGCTCGCCGCCGGAAAGCTGACCGACCTTCTTTTGCTGGTCCGACCCGCCAAAGTTGAAGCGGGCGACATAGGCGCGCGAGTTGACCAGCCGGTCGCCCAGCTTCAACTGCTCGTTGCCGCCGGAGATTTCTTCCCAGACGTTCTTGTTGGGGTCCAGCGTGTCGCGGTTCTGGTCCACATAGGCCAGTTGCACGGTGCTGCCCACGGTGAGCGTGCCGGCGTCGGGCTGGTCCTGGCCGATGATCATGCGGAAAAGGGTCGTCTTGCCCGCGCCGTTGGGGCCGATGATGCCCACGATCGCGCCCGGCGGCGCGTCAAAGGTCAGGTTTTCGTAGAGCAGGTTGTCGCCAAAGGCCTTGGCGATGCCTTCGGCGTGGATGGCTACATCGCCCAGGCGCGGCCCGGGCGCGATGTAGATCTCGCGCTCTTCGCGGGCGCGCTCCATCTCTTGCGAGAGCAGGTTGTTATAGGCGTTGATGCGCGCCTTGCGCTTGGTCTGCTGCGCTTTGGGCGACATGTGCAGCCATTCCAACTCGCGCTCCAACGTCTTTTGGCGGGCGCTGGCGGTCTTCTCCTCTTGGGCCAACCGCTGCTGTTTCTGCTCCAGCCAAGACGAGTAGT
>CAYJQA010000214.1:0-5569 GCA_964372065.1 uncultured Litorilinea sp. | reverse complement strand
CGGCGATGACCGTGCCCGCGTATTCCTGGAGATGGCGCTCCAGCCAGCCCACGGATTCGGCGTCCAGGTGGTTGGTCGGCTCGTCCAGGAGCAGGATGTCCGGCGCTTGGAGCAGCAGGCGGCAGAGCGCGACGCGGCGGCGCTCACCGCCGGAGAGCACCTCCACGCGCATATCGCCCGGCGGGCAGCGCAGCGCGTCCATCGCTAGTTCGAGCCGGCTGTCCAGGTCCCAGGCGTTCAGCACGTCGAGCTTGTCTTGCACCTCAGCCTGGCGCGCCATGAGCGCGTCCATCTCGCCGGGCGAAAGGTCCTCGCCGAACTTGGCGTTGATCGCGTCAAACTCGGCGAGCGCATCCACCACTTCTTGGACGCCTTCCTCCACAATCTGGCGCACAGTCTTGGTGTTGTCCAGTTGCGGTTCCTGCTCCAGATAGCCGATGGTGTAGCCGGGGGAGAGGATCGTCTCGCCGTTAAAGTCCTTTTCCACGCCCGCCATAATGCGGAGCAGGGTGCTCTTGCCGGAGCCGTTCAGACCGAGCACGCCGATCTTGGCCCCATAGAAGTACGACAAGCTGATGTCGCGGATGACTTGATTGTTGGGCGGGTAGGTCTTGTTGACCCGCACCATGGAGTAAATGACCTTGTTGTCAATCGTCGGTTCTTTTGCCACAGTCCCTTTGCCTTTGTTCGTCCGGTCGCGTCTTAACGCTAAATCGGTTCCCCTGTTTTCCAACGGCCCAGTATAGCACAGGCGCGGCCACCCGAAAGGATGGACGCGCCCGCAAGCGTTATGCGATTCTGTGTGGCGTCAGCAGGTTCCCCGGTAACGCTAGCCCGCCGCGCACCCCGGTCCGGTCACGTGGCTGCCCGGTTTCACGTTCGGCGCGGCCCAAGTGTACACTTAGCGGGATGGACCGGGAACACGGCAGGAGGGTCGCGGGCGCGCCGAATGTGAAACCAGGCAGCGTAACATGGGGATGACACGGCGGCGGGGTCTGGCGCTGGTGTGGGGCGCGTTGGGGATCGTGCTCTTGCTGGGCCTGGGGCAAATCCTGGCCGGGCCGACGCAGCCTGTGACGGGCGCGGGCCAGGTCATCATCTCCGAAATGGGCGCGGCGGGCGGCGGTCCGCTGGACGAAATGGGCGCCGCGCCGGACTGGATCGAGCTGCACAATCGCGGGCTGACGCCCGTTAATCTGGCCGACTGGACGCTGACCGACGACCTGGGCCAGCCGGACAAGTGGACCTTTCGCGAGGTCACGCTGGACGCCGGCGCGTATCTGGTGGTCTTTGCGTCCGGCCGCAATCAGCGCCGCCTGGACGCCGATCATCCCTTTCTGCACACCAACTTCCGGCTCAACGCCGACGGCGGGCAACTGGCGCTGTACCCGCCCACCACGCGCCGCTTTATGGACGCCACAGTCTACGACTATCCTGCCCAGGTCCCCGGCGTAAGCTATGGGGTCATGACGGTGGACGGCCGTGCGGTCCTGCGCTATCTGGAACCGCCCACGCCGGGCGCGGCCAGCGACGCGTCCGTGAGTTGGGCGGGCGTGCTGCCCCCGGTGAGCTTTAGCGCGGCCCACGGCTACTACGACGCGCCGGTCGACGTGGCGCTGACCAGTCCCACGCCGGGCGCGACCATCCGCTATACCACCGATGGCCGTGAACCTACGTTGGCAAGCGGCCAGGTCTACACCGCGCCGCTGCATATCGCGGGGACGCAGGTGGTGCGTGCGGCGGCCTTCTTGCCCGACTATCGCCCGTCGCCCACCGTGACTCAGAGCTACCTCTTTGCCGCGGCGGTGCTGGCGCAGCCGGACGCGCCCGCGGGCTGGCCCGCGACCTGGGGCACGCACCGCATTGACATCGGCCCCGACCGCGCCGGGACGCCGGTCGTCGCGGACTACGGCATGGACCCCCGCATCGCCGGCGACCCTGCCGCGCAGCCGCGCCTGCTCGCCGGGCTGCAGGCGATCCCTACGCTCGCGCTGACGTTTGATCCTGCCCACTTCGATATCTATGCCGACCCCCAGACCCGCGGGATCGAGATGGAGCGCCCCGTCGCGGTGGAGTGGATGGAGACGGGCGCGGACGGGCTGAGCTTCCAGGTTGATGCGGGCGTGCGGATTCAGGGCGGCGCGGGGCGCTGGGAGTTCATGCCCAAGCACTCGTTCCGGCTTTTCTTCCGCCAGGCTTACGGCGCGGCCAAGCTGCGCGCGCCCATCTTCCCCGATTCACCGCTGGCGGAATACAACACGCTGATCCTGCGCGCCGGGTCGGATGAGAGCTTTGCGGGGCATCCCGGTCTACCTGAGGCGCTGGTCGACCACCGGCAGACGACCTATCTGCGCGACCAGTGGGCGCGGGAGTCGCAGTTGGCGCTCTCCGACATGGGCGTGCATGGGCGCTTTGTCCATCTCTATCTGAACGGGCTGTATTGGGGGCTGTACAATGTGGTGGAACGGCCCGACACGGCCTTTGCCGCGGCCTATTTCGGCGGCGAACCGGAGCAGTGGGCCGCGGCCAGTCACAGCGGCGCGGTGGACGGCCTGTTGGACCGCTTCGACGTGCTGCTGGAGTTGGCAAATGCGGGCGGTCTGGACGACCCGGCCCAGTACGCCACCTTCCTGGAGTTCTTTGACCCGGCCCAGTTTAGCGACTATGTGATCCTCAACTGGTATGCGGGCAACTACGACTGGCCCGAAAACAACTGGTTTGTCAACGTACAGAACCCGGCGGGCCGCAACCGCTTTGTCATGTGGGACGGCGAGAGCACCTGGCGCGACGGCGCGGCCATCACCCTGGGCACGGACGGCTGGGAGGGCGCGCCCTATCCCAACGTGGTCAAGGCGGTTTTGACCGCGGCGTGGGCCAACCCGGAATTTCGGCTGGTTTTTGCGGACCGGCTCTACCGGGCGCTGGCAAACGACGGCGCGCTGACCGACGCCGCCAGCCAGGCGCGCTGGCGGGCGCTCATGGCCGCCATTGACCCGGCGATCCTGGGCGAGTCGGCGCGCTGGGGCGATGTGCGTACCCCGGACGCGCCCGTCACCTATGCCGACTGGCAGGCGGCGAACGCGGCGGTCTTGGCGCAGATGGACGGCAACGCGGCCAAGCTGCTGGACCTGGCGCGCGCGGCCGGTTACTACCCGCCCGTTGACCCGCCCGTCATTGCGCCGCCGGCGGGCGCGTTTACCGGCACGCTGACCGTCGCCCTGACCGCGCCGCGCGGAACGGTCTACGCCACCACGGACGGCAGCGATCCGCGCTTGCCCGGCGGCGCGCCGTCGCCCCAGGCCGTGCAGGGCAGCCTGACGCTGACGACGACCACGACCGTGCAGGCGCGCACGCTGGTGGACGGCGTGTGGAGCGCGCTGCACGGGGCGCACTTCGCCAAGACGGGCGAGACGGCGCGGCTGGCGATCACGGAGATCATGTACAACCCCTATTTGGATGAAGAAATGGAGTTTCTGGAGCTGACCAACGTGGGCGATGCGACGCTGGACCTGGGTGGGGCCTATTTCGACGGCATCGACTTTCGCTTTGCGGAAGGGACGACCGTCCGCCCCGGTGAGCCGGTGGTCTTGGTGCGCGAACTCAAGAAGTTCCGGCGGCGCTACGGCGAGGTCCCGGTGCAAGGGGTCTATGGCGGTAAGCTCTCGGACAAGGGCGAGCGGATCACGCTCTACACGCGCCAGGGCGCGGTGTGGCTGAGCGTGGCCTATGACGACGAGCGCGGCTGGCCCCTCAGCGCCGACGGCGCGGGCGATAGTCTGGTGCGCGTCGACCTGGCGGGCGACCCGGACGCGCCCCATGCCTGGCGGGCGAGCGCCACGCTCTACGGCGCGCCCGGCGTGGTGGAGGCCCGCTGACCCATGCGCCCCAAGCAAGCGTTGCGCCATGAACTCAAATATCTGCTGCGGCGGGAGCAGGTCGGCCCGCTGTTGGACGACTTAGCCGACCGGCTGCGCGTGGACGATCACGGCGATGCGCGGGGCGTCTATCCCATCACGAGCCTGTATTACGACACGCCCGGTTTCAAGGCGTATTGGGACAAGATCGACGGCCAGCGCAGCCGGCGCAAGGTGCGCGTGCGCGTCTATGGCGACACGCAGGTCACACCGGACACGCGCTGTTTTCTGGAGGTCAAGCAGCGCGTCAACCGGATGATGCGTAAGCGGCGGGTCGCGCTGCCCTATGCCGCGGCGGTGGACTTTGACGCCTTCCCGGACTTGGCCGCGGCGCGGGAGCCCTCTGGGCGCGGTCCGGACGGCGATTTGCTACAAGAGGTATACTATCTCTATCGCACCCTCCAGTTGCGCCCGACCTGTGTCGTGACCTATGATCGCCTGGCCCTGGAGGGCGACGCGCTGGCGCCCGATCTGCGCGTCACGCTGGACACGCACATCCGCGGGCGCACGCACGACCTGTCATTGGTCTCCGGCGACCACGCCGCCAACCGCACGGCGCTGAGTCCCGATTTCGCCGTGCTGGAGGTCAAGGCCAACTACAACGTGCCTGGTTGGCTGGCGCAACTCTTGGCGCGCCACAACTGCGCCTTTCGCCGCATCAGCAAGTATTGTCTGGTGTTGGAGACCTGCCAGGCGGTAGCGGCGCGGCAGCATGTGGATGTAGCAGGGGTATAGCTTTCGCCTCACTGTAGCGACGAATGTCGTTATCTGAACAGGAAATTCGTATGGACTTTGGTAGCTTCCTAGCCGCGCTGCAAGACACCACCGAGGTATTCAGCGCCTATGATGTGGTGCTGACCATCGCGTTGAGCTTTGTGCTGGCGCTGGTGATCGGCCAGGTCTATCGCGCGACGCATCGCGGGGTGGCCTATTCGCAGTCGTATGTGCAGACGTTGGTGCTGATGGCGATGGTGGTCGGCGTGATCATGTTGGTCATCGGCTCCAACATTGCGCGCGCCTTTACGCTGGTGGGCGCGCTTTCCATCGTGCGCTTTCGTAACGCCGTCAAAGAGACGCGCGACGTGGGCTATATCTTCTTTGCCATGGCGATTGGGATGGCCTGCGGCACGCGCTTCTATCTGTTGGCGGTCGTCGCCACCCTGGTGATCGCCGGGCTGCTGTGGGTCATGGACCGTTACAACTTCTTCGCCAAAGACGCGGCCAGCCAGTTGCTCAAGGTCCGATTGCCCGGCGACATGCCTTATGCTACGCTGTTCGACAACGTCTTCGCCCGCTATCTGAACCGCTACGAACTGGTGGCGCTGGAGACGGTCCAGGCCGGGACGCTGCTGGAACTGGTCTACAGCGTGGAGGCCAAGCGCGGGGCCGACGTGCAGGCGTTTCTGCGCGACCTGACCGCGCTCAACGACAATAACAAGGTGACGCTGATCACCGGGCAGCAAGAGGTCGATTTGTAGGTGCGGTTGGTCCATTGCATAGTTGCCGGCGCAACGGCGTGCGATTGCACACCGCAGCCGCCGCGCAATAGGCGTAACCCCACATGACGGTGACTGGTGAGAAGTCCACTACTTTACCCCTACCGGAAACCGGTGCGGCGCTGGGCGCGCCCGCGCCGGCGCGGCGCGGGTCGTGGC
>CAYJQA010000213.1:8002-8823 GCA_964372065.1 uncultured Litorilinea sp. | reverse complement strand
GGCCTGGCTTGCGGCATGATGAAGCAACTATTTGCCAGCGAAGGATCAGACGACGGAGGATGTATGCTTGCGAAGACGAACGACCCGAAACGGGTGTTGGTCACCGGGTCGACCGGCGCGATTGGCGAGCCGGTCGCCCAGTATTTGTTGGAGCGCGGCCATTATGTGCGGGGCTTTGCCCGACGTCCCTCGCCCGGTCTGGAAGACTATGTGATGGGCGATCTGCAAGACCGCGACAAGGTGCGCCAGGCCGTGGAAGGGATGGACGTCATCATCCACTTGGGCGCGTATCCCAACCCGGCGGACTTTATCGACGTGCTGCTGGGGCCGAACGTGGTCGGGCTGTACTACATCCTCGAAGCCGCGGTCGAGTTCGGCGTCAAGCGGCTGATGCTGGCGAGCACCATGCAGACCGTCTCCGGGCATGGCTTCAAGGGTCACAAGATCACGATTGAGGATGGCCCCGCGCCGGTCAACCACTATGCGTTAACCAAGGTGTGGTCGGAAGAAACGGGCAAGATGTATGCGCGCGTTCACGGGCTGTCGGTGATCAGCGCCCGCATCGGCTGGCTCCCGCGCAACCCCGGCGAGTGCGACCGGCTCAAGGCGAACGCGCTCGGGCCGGATGCCTACTTCAGCCATGCCGACGCGCAGCGTTTCCACCTGTGCTGTGTGGAGTCGCCCAAGCCCGGCCCGGGTGAGGCGGTGACGGTCTTTGCTGCCAGCATCCCCAAAAACGTCGAGCGCATGGACTTGACCCCGGCGCGCGAGATTTTGGGCTATGAGCCGCAGGACGTGTGGCCCGCGGGCTTGAACTTCGA
>CAYJQA010000213.1:0-7992 GCA_964372065.1 uncultured Litorilinea sp. | reverse complement strand
CTATACGCCGTGAGGCGCAGGCGCGCTTTCACAGCGGGTATCCAAAGGACAGATGACAGGCCGGTTCGCAGGGTGGACCGGCCTGTTGTTATGTGTTGGGGGCGCGCCGGTCCCGGCGTGAGGGTAACCGCCGCGGCAGGGGGACGGCAGTAGGGTATAATACAGGCCGGAACCGCTATGATGCGTACATGTCGCCGAACTCGTTTTGTGCCACAGGGGCTATGGCTGCTGCTGGGTGGGCTGTGCCTGGTCGCCGGCTGCGCCGCGCCGGGGAGCCTCGCGGCCACTACCGCCTACCCGGTGCGCGTGACGCCGGTGGAATGCCCGCTGCGCGTGCCAGACGAGTTGGAAGAAGGGCGCACGCTGGAGTGTGGGCTGCTCCATGTGCCCCAGGACCGCAGCAAGCCCGCCGGGATGCAGGTGGGCCTGCCCTATGCGCGGATTCGCGCCGAGAGCGCGCATCCCCAACCGGAGGCGCTTGTGTACGTGGTCGGCGGGCCGGGTGGGAGCAGCCTGGCCGAGTTTGACACGCTGTATGCCCAGTTGCGCGCCTTGCGCCGGGACCGCGACCTGATCCTTTTTGACCAGCGCGGCACGCTGTGGGCGTCGCCGGTGCTGGATTGCGCCGTGAGCGACCCGGCGACACCCACGCCCGCCGAGTTCGCCGCGGCCGAAGCAGCCGTCCCGGCGGAACTGCTGCCGCTGAACGCCAACGATGTGGCCGTAGCTGCGTGCGCGGCGCGTCTCCAGGCGGCGGGGATTGATCTGGCCCACTATGACACGGCGACCCACGCTGCCGACCTGATGGACCTGGCCGCCGGGCTGGGCTATGCGCGCTATGCGCTCTATGCCACTTCCTACGGCACGCGGATTGCGCTGGAGGTGCTGCGAACGGGCGCGGCGGGGCCGGTCGCCGCCGTGCTGGACGCGACGCTGCCGCCCCAAGCCATGCCCTATGAGCGGGAGACGACCGCGGCCGCCGAGTTGTTGGACCAGGTCTTTGCGCTGTGCGCCGCCGACCCGGTCTGCGCGGGGGCCTATCCCGACCTGGCGGCGCGCTTTGCGCGGTTGGCGCAGGAGCCGGAGGTGACGTTGCCCGGCCTGCCGCCGCTGTGGGAGGCCGAGCCGACCGGCCATCTGTTGTGGCGTTTTGTCATGGCGCGGCTGTCGCCCGCGACCGCGGCCTTTGTGCCGGCCATTGTGGCCGAGGCCGAGCGCGGCGAGGTCGCCACGTTGGCCGCGGTCTGGCGCGGGGAACTGCCGGCCCCGGACCCGCCGGTGGCCGTGGCGAACGACCCGGCGGTGAATCGCGCCCGCGCCAACGACTTTGTGATGCGCCTGAACGCGGCTTTCTTCCCCAACCGGGAGCAGTTGCCGGCCGCGGCGCAGGTGGAATGGCGGCAGTTGGCCGGGCGCAACGCCGACCGGGCGCGGCTGGCGCGTTTTATTGCGAACTATCTGCCCGCTGCTGCCGTTGATCTCCTGGCTGCGTTGGCCGAACTCAACGACGGCGAACTGAGCCTGGTTTTTGCCGAACTGGCGGGCGCGCCGCCTTTTCCCCTGACCGCGGGGGCCAACCTGGCGGCGGAGTGTCGCGACGAGTTGCCCTTCAACGACTATGCCGCCGCCGTGACGGCGTATGCGGAGCGCGGCATCCCCGCCGATCTGGTGGGGGGAGAACTGCGGCAACTGCGCCAGTTCTGGGCGCGCTGTGCGCTCTTTCCCACCGGCCAAGCGGCCCTCACGCAGACGCAGCCGGTTTACAGCCGTCTGCCGGTGTTGATCCTGCAAGGCGGGCTGGATGCGGTGACGCCGCCCGCGTGGGCGGCGGCGGCGCAGGCGACGCTGCCCGCCGCTCGCTATGTGTTGTTCCCGGCGGCGGGGCATGTGGTGACCGCCCAGGCGGAGAGTCTGCGGACCGGCTGCGTTACACAGGTAGTGCGCGCCTTTCTGGATGCCCCGCACGCGCAGCCGGACACGGCGTGCGTGGCGGCGCATTACGGCCTGGTCTGGCAGTTGCCGGCGAATTGAAGGGGCGCGCCGGATCGTGTACAATAGCGCCAACCCGGTTGGGCTTGGCGATGTGGTCGCCAGGCGGCGCAGACTGAGGGTGTCGTGGAGGCATTGCAGGAGTGAAGCCATGCAGGGCGTAGTGACCGCGGCGCGGTCCGCAAAGGCGCAGTCGCGACGGCGCTGGCCGGCGCTGGTGATGCGCGTCCTCTGGTTTGCGGTGCTGGTGTTGTCGGTCGAGTGTCTGCTGTTGAGCATCGGCCCCGGATTTGCGCTGTTGAACAGCGTTTGCAGCGAGCCGCCGTGTAACGCGCTGCAGCTCACGCCGGAGGGCTTGCAGGCGCTGAACGAACTGGGCTGGCCCGTGGGCGGCTATGCCGTGTTTCAACTGATCCAGGTCATTGCCATCGCGATCGTCTATGGCGTGGTCTCGATCTTGATCTTTCGCGCCCGCCCCAACGACCCCTTTGCGATCTTTGTGGCGGTGACGCTGCTGCTCTTTGGCGTCTTTATGTCGGAGCACATCACCGTGATCGGGACGGTGCATCCGGCGCTGAAGGTGGTGGCGGGGTTCGCCCCGGTCACGGGGCTGATCAGCCTGGCGATCCTGTTCTATCTGTTTCCCGACGGGCGCTTTGTGCCGCGCTGGACGCGCTGGGCTGCGCTGGCGTGGGTCTCTGTCCCGGTGGCGGTGCTGATCTCCGCGATTTTCTGGGAGTATACGCCCACCGTCGAACTGGTGATCGCCAGCGTGTTGTTGCTGCTGGCGCTGACGTGTCTGATCGCGCCCATCTACCGCTATGTCAAGGTGGCGAATCGCATCCAGCGCCAACAGACTAAATGGGTGATGTTTGGCTTTTTGCAACTGCTGGTGGTGATGGTGGGTTTTGTGGAGATGTTGCCCCGCTTCATGCCGCAAGTGGACATGGCCGGGACCTTGCCCTATACGTTCAACAACCTGGTGCAGGTGGTGTCGCTCATCGTGCTGCCCATCACGATTGGGCTGGCGCTGTTGCGCTACCGGCTGTGGGACGTGGATTTGATCATCAACCGGTCGCTGGTGTATGTCCCCTTGACCAGCATTCTGGCGGTGATCTACACGACGTCGCTCACCGTGTCGCAAAAGCTCTTCACGACGATCAGCGGCGAACAGTCGCCCGCGGTCATCATCTTTACGACGATCATCTTGACCACCACCTTTACGCCGATCCGCAACTGGCTCCAGAATGTGGTGGACCACTACTTTAAGGAGCCGCCCGACCCGCTCAAGCCGCTGAAAGAACTGGACCGCAAGGTGACGGAGGTAGCGCAGATTCTGGACCGGCGCGCGCTGGCGCGGCGGGTGGTGATGCACGCGGTGTCCGGCTGCCGGGCCGATGGCGGCGCGCTCTATTGGCAGCAGGGCAGCCAGTTGCAGTTGGTGTATGCCACACCCAACTGGCGTGATGAGCAGGCCGCGACGGTGCTGCCGTTGATGTGGGAAGAGCAACCGTTGGGCCGGCTGTTGCTGGGGGCCAAGCCCGACGGGGACGACTATGACCCGGACGAAAGCGCGGCCCTGCAGCAGACGGTGACGAGCATCGCGCAGGCGCTACGCGTGGTGGCGGCGGTCCAACCGCTGCATCAAGACGCATAACCGTTACGCCGCCGGGGGCGTATAGCCATTGGGCAGACAGTCATCGAATACGACAGGTCGGCGCTACCCCGTGATGGGCGCGCCCGTTCTTTGTCGGCAAATCATTTTATGCGAAGGAGCATAAAGTATGAAGCAATTACACCGTATTCCCGCGCTGACGCTGGCCGTCGTCGTGGCGCTGCTCCTGGGTATCACGACAGCACCGCTCGCGGTGTGGGCCGCGCCCGACGCCCAAGCGACGGTCGCGCCCGCTGTCTTAGGCTATTATCAGTCGGACGTCTTGCCCGCGGCGGACAGTCCGGGTCTGCAAGTGGCGCTGATCCTCTATGAGGACGGCAGCGCCGAGGTCTACAGCGATTATCTCAACGACGAGCCGCCCATCGTCGAGGTGGGCGAGTGGGTGGAGAATGACGACGGCACGCTGACGCTGACCGTGACCGGGACCACCGAGGTGGAGTATCAGCAGGCGATTTCGCTGACCTTCGAGGTGGCGGAAGACGGCGCGCTGGTGGTCCCCGGCGAGGCGGGTGGTCCCTTTGGCGAAGCCGGGCTGGTGCTCAACCCGGCGGAACTGCCGGTGGAGGAAGCCGGTATGGGCGAGGCGATGCCCACCGAGATCGAGATTCCGGCGGATGCCAGCGCATACCAGTCGCCGATTCTACCGGCGCTGGAGACTCCGGGCCTACAGATCACGCTGCTGCTCTATGAAGACGGCTCGCTGGAGATGATCAGCGATTCGCTCAACCAGGAGGACATCGTTACCGAGGTCGGCGAGTGGGTCGAGAACGACGACGGAACGGTGAACGTGACGCTGACCGGCCAGCCGGGCGAGGAGTATGCCGAGCCGATTGAGTTGGTCTTTACCCGCACCGAGGACGGCGGGCTGGCATTGGTGGACGAAAGCGGGCTGTTTGGCGACGAGGGGTTGACGTTGGCCCCCTTTGGCGGTGAGGCCGCGGCCGCGGCTGCCGCCGAAGCGACGCCCGCGCCGGCTGAGGAAGCCCCCGCGGAATCCGCGGCCGAAAGCGCCGAGCAGGCCCCCGCCGAGGTCCTGACGCCCGCGGGCGCGTATGTGTCGGACCTGCTGCCCGCCGAGGATGCGCCCGCCCGTTTCATGGTCGCCATCTTCTATCCCGACGGCGACGTGCTGGTGAGCAGCTACACGCTCAACGGCGATCTGCCGGTCGTCGAGGTGGGGACGTGGGCGGCCAATGTGGACGCAACCTTTACGGTCACGGCCACGGGTACGCCGGAGGGCGACTATGAGACGCCCGTGACGTTGGACTTTGGCTTTGGCGACGACGGGACGTTGGTCCAAGACGCGATCGTCTTCCACCCGCTGCCGCTGGCCGACACGCTGGACGTGGTTTTCCCGGCGGTCGTGGCGACGTTCGTGTCGGAAACGCTGCCCGCGGCGTCCAGCCCCGGCCGCGTGATCACGCTGCCGCTCTATGACGACGAGACCGCCGAGATGGCGACCGACTTCCTCGATGACGCAGACCCGGTGGTGGAGATCGGCGGGTGGGCCATTGGCGCGACGGGCAATCTGTCGGTGACGTTGACCGGACAGGCCGGCCAAGAGTACGACGAGCCGGTGGAGTTGGTCTTTAGCGTGAGCGATGACGAGGTGTTGACGCTCATCGAGTCGCCCGAAGGTCTCTTTGGCGAAGAGGGGTTGACGTTGAGCATGGTGGATGCGGCCGCGGTGGAAGCTACGCCTATGCCAGCCGAGGAAGCGACGCCGGAGGCGACCGCGGAGCCGACTGCGGAAGCGACTGAGGAACCCACCCCCGAACCCACTGAGGAGCCGACCGCAGAACCGACTGAGGAACCCACGCCTGAACCCACGGCGGAGCCGACCGCGAAGCCGACACCCGCACCGACTGAGGAGCCGACGCCGGAAGTCGCGGCGGAGACGGGCGCGATCATCTACCAGTCGGCGGTGCTGCCTTCGGCCTCCAGCCCCGGGCTACAGATCACGCTGAGCCTGGTGGATGACGGCAGCGCGGCCATGGAGTATGACTATCTCAACGACGACGAAGTGATCACCAACACGGGCACGTGGGAAGACAACGGCGACGGCACGCTGACTGTGGCGCTGGTCGCCGGGCCGAACGGTTCTTTCCTGGAGCCGGGCGAACTGACGCTGGCCGAGACTGAGGACGGCGGGCTGATGATCGTGGACACCAGCGAGGACCTGGTCGGCCTGACCAACGTGGTCCTTGCCGCGGTGGAATAGCGCGCCGGACGTACACCCTATACACAAATGAACACGCCGGGTCGCTTGTCATGGGCGGCCCGGCGTGTTTTGAGATTGCTTACATATAGTATTTGAAGTTGGTTAACGGCTCTCTGTCTCCAGGAATCTCTCGCATGATGTCACCGACGAGTCTGGCGAATCGGATTGTTATCGGCATATGCCCACCAAGACTTGCTGAGTTCCAGTTCATCTTGGTGAGAATCAATATCTCTTCGAGGAGCCTGCGCCGGGATGAATCCTGACCAATATGATCCGCAATCTGGATTGGACTCGGAACATGCATTCCATGATATTGTCCAAGTTCCGCGACGTAGCCAGTTGTGTACAAGTAGTCTAGATCCTCGACAGAGAAATGAGTTCCGCGCAGCGGTGGATAGTCATTTGTTGTTAGAAGCCGCACCGCATCTTGACGAGCAAGGGCCAGCAAGTCATATTTCCGGACGCGCCTGCGCAAAGCCCCGATTATCCCTATCTTCTCTTCTGGCCAATATCGAGAAGTTTTATGTACCACCACTCGCTGGGGCGTCTGCCCCATTTCGATCTCGTAGCGATTTAGGATCAACTCAACTAGTGTATATGCCTGTTCCTCGGTTAGGTGTGGCGACCGACTGTTCTCCTTGCTGGCATCCCATTCGAATTCATAGCCACGCAGCACTAGTCCTTCACCATGTTCATCAAATGCTTGTACTAGACTGGTCTGTACTGAAGAGGAAGATGAGCCGAGAGGATGATAGAAACTGATACCGATATAGCAACTCCCTGGAGTTAGCCCAACTGGGCCCCAAGGCAGACCTCCGGCCTTAAAATAGAGACCCGTGAAGAAGTTCCAGTAGATTTTCGATATTACGTCTCCGGTCTCGTCGGCCGTTGTCATCTGGCGCAAGATCTGCGTAGGAATTCGATACTTCATTGCGATGGACTTGAACGCTCGTCGAAGATTGCGTTGTACATGTCCTAGACTAGGATCTTGGTAGTCAACGACTCGAAAATCCCTGAAGAGATCGTCTGGCAGGGCCACCACTATACATTCAGGGGGACGATCTTTCTCGGAGAGAGTCTCCATTTTTTCGTCAAGAAGTGAAAGTAGTTGCTCAAATCGATAACGTCGACTTCGGAGAGCACGTATACGACTCAACTCACTCTGAAGTAGACTGACGGACCATGAGTCGTCTAGTACCAGATCCGTTCGGAATCCTCGGTCTTTGCGGAATCCTGGAAACCTAAGGTGTTTCTCATTGCCGTCAACCCCGTCTGCACCTCTGAGTATCCAAGTGACAGCACTATCAATCGTCTCTGCTGTCCCGATAAACCCTAGGCGGATCTCCGATGGATGCTTGTCAAGCGGGGAATAGGCTTTCGGACCAGCAGCAAGGATGCCATACTTGGGATCGATATGCCGAAAGCCCTCGGCAAAAACGAGAGATGGCTCCTCGACATAGCCACATCGTAACTTTGGGAAGTTGCTAGTTCCAAAGAGAGTTGTCATCTGATTCGTTCTCGCCCCATTCATCCGAGTTCTCGTCATCTTCATAGGACGTGGAATCGCCATCGCTCTGGGTAAGCCGATCTAGATCTGCAAGGCTGAAGAGCGTTTCAGGCATAAACACGTTTCTAAAGGGCCTAGCGCGTTCCTCAGGTGTTCCAGGCCACTCGACTTCAGTCTGAATAAGGCTATTCTCAATGACCAAATATTGGTCATCGCCGAATGACACAACCATTCTGGGGGAATCCTGAAAGAGACAACTTCTCCAGAACTGAACATCACCTAGAACAGCGTAGTTGTGTCGGCGCGAAGCCCGTTTTGTTATCCGCGATCCGCGCTTTTCGGATGGGTACGGCGCGATTCCGTCTCTTGTGATATGAATCTCTGGTCGAATACTGAGGGACAATTGTTGCGCACTTACTCGAAGGAACGTTAAGCTGGCTGCCAGGTGAAACCAGTATCCCTTTCCTGCCCCACTTTGCTTTGACCTAGGTTCCCAAACCACCTGACGTTTGTCGCTCTGGCGGTTAAGGGGAGTGTAGATGACAGTCAGGGTTTCTCCTGCAACTCTCGGTGCAAAATAATACCTACGGTGCTCACGAT
>CAYJQA010000212.1:0-8846 GCA_964372065.1 uncultured Litorilinea sp. | reverse complement strand
CAGCCCGTCGCCGTCATAGTCCAGGCTCTCGTCGTTCTTGGTGGAGTCCATGCAGGGATACTCGTCCTCCCACCAGTCGGGCAGACGATCCTTGTCCGAGTCGGGGCCGTCGGGCAGATAGAAGCCCAGCCGCGCCCGCCGCGTATAGTCCCCGGCAAAGTCCGATGTCCCCTCGGCGTCCACCACCACACTGTAGCCGCCGGCCTGGTTGGTGTTGAGCAGCGTGCCGCCGTACGCGCCGTCATCGGCCGCGCCGTCGCCGTGCAGACCGTCGTCGTGCAGCGTGATCTTTTCGCCGGTGCGCTCGCTGAGCGCGGTCACGGTCGCGCCGGTGAGGGCCTCGACGTCCGCCAGGAAGGCGATGATGGGCATGGGCTTGCCCACGATGCGCTCCTCCACGGGCAGGCCCAAGAAGGCGTTGAGCGTTAGCTCGCTGACCAGCGCGGCTTCCACCAAGTAGTGGTTGGGACAGTCCGGCTTGCAGCTGCGCACGACCAATTGCCATTCGCCCACGTCGCCCGCGTCGACAGGAACGCGCCAGAGCAGATGGCCGGGTTCGGTGATGGTGGGCGCGATCGCCTCGTCGCTGCCCGGCTTGGTTAGCTTGTGGTAGGGGACTTGGGCGTTGGCAGGCGAATACTTGAGGACAAAGATCGCCTGGCTGGTCCCCGCGTCCACCTGAATCTTGTTAGCCACCGGTTGGGGTGGTTCGGAAAAGTGGTTGACGAAGACCTGCTGCTCGCCCAGCACATCTTCGGCGAAGATGCGGTAGATCTCGGATAGCGCCTCATTGATGTGGACCGCGTCGACGCCCTCGGCGTCCGCCGCGGCCGCGCCCGATTCGGGCAGGAACTGGAACAGCCCGCCCGAGGCGTTGGTGATCTTGGAGAGTTCCACGCCGTCGGCGTCGTCACCCACCGCCACCACATGGATCAGGGGGATAGGGTCGCCGGCCTTCTTCTTGTCGTTGTACTCGCCGACATAGGCCGGGATGTGGTCGTTAGTGTCTTCGACGGTGTCTTCGCCGTCGGAGAGCAGCACGATGGCCCAGGCCGGGTTGGGCGAGGCCTGGTCTTCCAGCAGCGTGGTGCCTTCACGCAGCGCCGCGCCGATGGCCGTCGCACCGTCCGGATCGTCCATGTCCTGGATGGCATCCTTAGCATCGTCGCTGGACGTGTCGGACCATGTCGTCAACCCGAACTCCAGATTCGGCGCGTCGCTAAAGCTGAGCACGCCAACGCGGTCGTCCGGGCTGTAGGAATCCACATAGAGCTTGGCCGCGTCCTGCGCCGCGACGATCTTGGTTCCGCCCATGCTGCCCGATCGGTCGATGATGATCATGTTGTCGGTGTCGGGCCGGGGACCGTACTTGATGGCCGCCGTCTTCGTGTCGGTGTAGCCGCCATAGGCCACGGTCAGGTCACAGGTGGCGCAGCCGGGCGTGGCGGGCGCGCGCACCGTCATCCAGTACTGCCCAGCGATGTAGCTGGAGCCGATGACATCCGTGGGGCTGATCACCTGGCTGCCCACGGTGATGGCCACCTGGCTGGTGTCGATACCCGGTACCGGGTCGCCGACTTCATCCAGCACCTGGAACTGGAGAATGAACTTCTCCGGCGCGGTCTCTTCGCCCACGAAGGCCGGGAACTGGGTATTGGGCGAGAGAATGAATAGCCCGTCGGCCAGGTTGAAGCCGTAGTTGAAGTTGACCGCGTTGTCCATGCTGGCGACGACCAACGCAATCCGGTCATAGTCCGGCGCATTGGAGACGCTCTTGGCGTAGGATGTGCCCGTGGCCGACCACTGGTCCACGATGGCGCCGTTCTTGATGGCCAGTACGTGATAGTAGAGCGGATGGGGCGTGCCGAGCAGCGCCTCGACCTCGATGTGGACGGTAGACAAGGCGGGGTCGGGATCGACTTCGAAGTAGCGTGCGCCCCATGCCTGCACCGAACTGACGCCCACGATCGTCTGGTCCAGACCCAGCGTCCCGGTGATCGTTTTCTTGACCGCGTTGTACGTCCCCGCGGCCATCGCCTCTTCGTCCTTGTAGTTGTACTTCGCGAAGCCCGGAGGCGCGGGATGGTCGATGTATTCCTTGGCGTAGTTGGCGAGCGCGAAATCCTGGAACACGGTGGTAAAGGTGCGGTCCGAGCCGAGGGTGTCGAAGAGATCGTTGAGCGTGCCGATGCCGTCCTTGGCGTCGTCGGCGTCAGAGTTGTCCTCGTTCTGTTCCCAGTAGTCGATCCAGGCGTCGATGCCATATTGGGGTTCGGACGTGACCGTGCCGAACTGCTCCGCGATGTAGGTCCAGAAGAGCGCGGCGTTATACGATGCGTCCAGCAGCGCCTGTTCGGGGAAGCCCAGGTAGCTTTGCACCTGGCCCACGTAGAACTTCTTGGTCACGTCATCCCAACTCGCGCATTGGGTGGCATTGAAGATGCAGACCTTGTCTTCGCTGGCGCGCGCCTGGCCTTCGATCAGCCACTTGTAATAGGGGTCCACCACATCGCCGTAGCGGCCCTGCATGGCATGGAAGGCCTCATGGCCGACGACGAAAATCTTGTAAGAGCTACCGCTCACGGCGTTCGGGTCGTAATCGTCCTCCTCCATCTTGGCCGGAGGTATCTGAATGCCCTTGCTGTTCTTGCACCCATTGTTGCAGGGGTAGAGGTCGATGGGGAAGGGTTTAGCGCCGTCAAAGAACGCGAAGTCCTTAAAGCCCAAGTCCATATATTCGGTGCGGTACTGGGCATGAGTGTCCAGTAGCTGCTGGGCATGGATGTTCTTGCCGTTGTCGGTGACATCCTCCGTACACACCTGCACGCCGCCAATCGTGGGGCAGGCTTCCAGCCGGTAGAAGGCGCGAAAATCGGCCGTGCCATCCAGGAACAACGGCTCGCGGCAGACGGAGCTAAAGCCGGAGGTGTCGCCGCCGTTGTTGGCCTGGACGCGGTACTCATAGACCGTGCTGTTGCTGGCGCCGGTGTCGGTATACGTGCACAACTCGTCTTCACAGGTCGCGCCCTGCACCGTAGCCAGATTACTAAACGACCCGCCCACCTCGCGCCGGAAGACGTCATAGGGGACCGCGCCGGCGTTGGTGTCTTTCCACTCGATGCGAACCTGGTCGGTCGCCACGCCCTGGGGCCGGCAGCCGATGTCCGTGGGATCGTTAGGCGCATTGGGCGCGGCGGGCATGACTGCCGTCAGCGCCCCTGTCGGCGCGGCCAACGCGGCGGGCGGGGTGTGCCAGGCCACCGGCACAGCCGCCCCCACCAAAAACAATAGGCCGATCCAGATTCCGAGCCGAACTCCGAAGCGAACCCGCATAGTGCCTCCCTTTCTTTACCGTTGGAACCGATTGAAACGCGGCAGCGCCGTAATCCGACCTGGCGGCTATGCGAGCGAGCGATGAGAAGCCGATTTGTCACTAACGCGCAGAGAGCAAACTAATCGAAATGGCATGGTTTGGCTGTGCACAGGCGCACAGCCAAGCGGCAGCGCAGCGCATTGCGCCGGGCCGCATCCGCGTTCGGACCGCGCCTATTCCGTCGCGACAAAGGTCGCGGTCCCCACATAGCGATAGCCGGTACTGGTGAAACCGTCGCCCTGGCGCTTGGGATCCTTGCGGAAGACCACGACGGTATAGGTCTTGCCCGGCTCCAGCGGGTCGGCTGGGCGCACCTCGGACCCCGCCGGCGGCACGCCATAGGTAACGGGCGACTGGAGCGTGTTCTCGAAACCGCCGGGCATCTTAGCCGTCCACAGGACGCCAAAGCCGTCGCCATCTTTGTCGCCTGCATACACGTTCAGCTCATAGGCCGTGGCCGGCGTCCAGGTAATTTCGGGGTGCAGCCCGCCGCCGACGGTGACGACCGGCTCCTCGCGTTTGTCATAGAAGTGCAGCCCGCAACCGGCCAGCAGAAGCGCCAACGCGGCCAATCCTCCGATCCAGATACGCATGGTTGGCGATATTCCCTTTCTGTGGACAAGGCGCTACCCCAATCGGAACCGCGATCCGGCTCAGAACGGCGCGCAGGGTGTGGATAGGTTCAACGTCACGTCAAACGCCATGCGTTCGATCCACGCAGTTTCTCCCATGACCAGGTTGCCCAAGACCAGATCGGTGATGGTCAGCACGCCGGTCGCGGTGGGGAACGCAAACTCGGCGGGCGGCGGTTGGCCTGCTTGGCGCGCCGCCAGCCAGTCCGTGGCCGGCGTCCAGGCGTCGGGCGTCAACACAAAGCAAAAGGGGCGCGTCGTCTGGGGCGCGTTGACGTTCTTGTCGCCGACCGCGTTCGGCCCGGTGTTATCGCGGTTGCGAAAATGCCAGCCCTCCAAATGGCGCGCGCTGACGCCGTACAGCGGGGGTGTCAGAACCGCGGCGAAATTCGCCATGTCGCCCGGCGTACCCACCCCGATCTCTCAGTCTTGCCTATAGGGGATCAGGCGAAACTCCAGCCCTGCGGCAACGGGATAGACAAAGGTTTCGCCGCGTGTGATCTCGCCCTGGAAGGTGAGCGTTTGCGGCGCGGCCTCCGGTGTGATCCAAGCAAATGACCCGTCCGCGCCGCAGCCGGCTGCCGTCAGCCAGATCAACATTAGCCATCGCGTTGTCGTCCGCCAACACATAGGGCGCATCCGTCATGGTCCTTGCCAAAGCCAACTGTCCACGTTGCGATCATCCGCGACAAACTAGGCCGCGCGGCGGCGCTTCGGCGGCGTAGACGGGCGATGTAGGGGTACGATGTAGGTGCTTATGCGGGCAGGGGCATACTCTATCACAACGTGGCCGGATCAGCCACCGGCGCAACCGATTCCATGCGGGTGCGCCGGGCGGACGGTTAGGCGGCGGGCGTGACGTCGCCAAGCGGCCGTACGCCGTAGTCCGGAGCTGCCCCTATCACTGAGCACAAAATGGGCAGCCGATTGTCTGGAATATGAACAGCCGGATGTGGTATAACCGGTCTAATTCCCACGGTTGTGTTGCTCACCCGGATTGCCACAGGAGACGAACCGTATGCCCACACCATCACAACGCAACATCTTGCGCGACAAGATGGCGGCGCTCGACGGCCTTGACGCCGCCGATTCGCGGCCAACCACAGCCGCACCCACCCCGATCCGCGCAGACCACAGCATCCTCACCGCGGCCACGGACGAGGACCTGCGACATGCGTTTGCCGCCAACCTGTTTGACCTCTTCCGCGCCGCTGCCCAACTGCCCGGCGGCGAGTTGGACGAGACCGCGACGCTGTGCCGCCACCATGCGTTTCCCTTCAACCCCATGTTCAAGGGCGCATGGCAGCCGCGCCTAACATCTGACGCCGCCGATACCGCCATTGCCGAGACCGTCGCTTGGTTTCAGAGCCGGGGCGCGCCCTTCTGCTTCTGGTGGGTGGACCTCGCAGCCCAGCCCGCCGACCTGGCCCAACGACTGGTAAGCCACGGCTTTGCACCCTGGGAAGAGCACGCGCCGGGCATGGCCGCGCCCCTCGCCGATCTGCGCTACGACCTGATGGGCCGCGTCCCCGCCGGCTTTGTCATGGAGCGCGTCACCGACGAACAAGGGCTGGCCGACTTCAAAACGGCGTTTGTCGCCGGTATGGAGATCCCCGACTGGGCCGGGCAGGCGTGGGTGGACGCCACGCTGGCGGCGGGGATCGACGCGTCGCCCTGGCGCTGCTATGTGGGGAAGCTGGACGGTCGCCCCGTGGCGTCCAACATGCTCTTTTGCGGCGCGGGGGTGGCGTCGGTCTTTGGCGTGGCGACGCATCCGGACGCGCGCGGCCAGGGCATCGGCACAGCCATCACGCTGATCGCCTATCACGACGCCTATCAAGCGGGCTATGCTTATGGCGTGCTCTTTGCCAGCGAACTCGGCGCGTCCGTCTATCGCCGCATGGGGTTCCGGGATGTGGGCGCAAGCATCAGCCGTTATCTCTGGCGCGCCGGTTGAGCGCCCACAGCTTTGCGGCTCGCTTTACACAACGCCCGACTTGGGCTATGAATGTACTCCACAACGGACGCGAACACAGGAGGCGTATGCACGAACGTCAAGGGGTGGCCGAGGTCAATGGCGCCCATCTGCACTATCACAGCGCCGGTCAGGGCGACGCCGTCGTTTTGGTACACGGTTTTTCGCTGGACCTGCGGATGTGGGATGACCAGGTCGCGCCGCTGGCCCAAGCCTACCAGGTCATCCGCTACGACCTGCGCGGCTTTGGGCAGTCGTCGCTGCCGATCAGTGGGCAGCCCTATCTCCACCATGAAGACCTGGCCGCGCTCTTGGACCATCTGGGGATTCCCGCGGCGCATCTGGTCGGGCTGTCCAAGGGCGGCGCGGTGGCGCTGGATTTCACGCTGGCCGAGCCGGGGCGCGTCCGTTCGCTCACGCTGATCGACGCCCCGCTCTACGGCCATCCCTGGTCACGGGAGGCGACGGCCCAGGAAGAGGCAGTCTGGCAGAGGGGACGAGCGCAGGGCATCCCCGCGGCCAAGACGGCCTGGCTGGCGCACCCGCTCTTTGCGCCCGCACTGACGCATCCCGCGACCGCGGCGGCCCTGCGCTGGATCATCGCGGACTATTCAGGCTGGCACTTTGTGAACAGCGACCCGGACCCCGGTTTGCAGCCGCCTGCGGCCCAACGTCTGCACGAAATCCACGCGCCGACGCTGGTCATGGTGGGCGAACTCGATATGCCGGATTTTCGCACCATGGCCGCGGTCATCGCCCGCCAAGTGCAGCATGGCCGGCTGCTCACGCTCCCCGGCGCAGGCCACATGGCGAACATGGAGACCCCGGCGCAGGTCACCGCCGCAATCCTGCGCTTTCTGCACGCGCCGGACGCCGCGGGCTAGACGCGCCTACTTCACCTGGAGCGGCAGCCCCGCCACCATGAAGTAGACCGCATCCGCGGCCGCGGCCAGCCGCTGATTGGCGCGGCCCAGCACGTCGCGATAGACGCGGCCCAGGGGATAGGCGGGCACGATCCCCAGCCCGACCTCGTTGGAGACGATGATCCACGCGCCGGGATGATCGGCGTAGGCGGCGAGCAGGTCGTCCACCTCGCCACGCAGCGCGGCTTCGGCGGCGTCCGCGTCTTCCACATCGGCCAGCGCGCCCAAAACGTTGTTGGCAAGCAGCGTCAGACAGTCAATCAGCACGACCGGCGGCGCGTCATGCGGCCGCGACGCGGCGGCAATGGTCCGGCCCACGTGCAGCGGCGCTTCCACCGTGCGCCAAGTCGGGGGACGCTGGGCCTGGTGCGCGGCGATGCGCGCCGCCATCTCCTCATCCCACGCCTGGGCGGTCGCCACATACACGACCGGCTGCCCGGATGCGGCCGCCAACTGCTCGGCATAGGTACTCTTGCCGCTGCGCGCCCCGCCCAATATCAACGTCAACCGTGTACCCATTCGCCGTCCGTTTCCAGATTCGCCTGCACCCGGTCCACACTAGCCGCCAGCGCGGCCCGCGAAGACGTAAAATCGTCCAAGCCAAAGACTTCCAGCGTCACGACGCCGCCAAAGCGCGCGCCGAGCAGTTGGCGCACCACCGCGTCCACCTGGCCCGCGGGCGTCAACGCCAACGAAGCGTGGTCCCGGCTGCCCACGCCGTGCAGATGGACCACGCGCAGCCGCTCCCCCGCCGCGGCCAGCGCCGTCACCGGGAGCGCGCTGGCCGCGCCGCCGTCCAGCCACAGATGGCCCCCATCCACCCACCGCAGCGCGCCCGCGCGGCGGGTGGACCCCTCCACCAGGTCGTGCGGGTAGCCTTCCAGGTTTTCCACGGCCAGCCGGGTCGGGTCGCCCGTCCACTGCGCCAACTGCGTGAGGCCGGCGACCTGGCCGGTCTGCCAGGCTGCCACGCCGCCCCCGGCCGCGTCCCGACCGTCCAGGTGGAGCACATAGGCCCACGGCTCCAACGCCTGGGTGCGCGCGATCACGTCTTGGGCGCGGGCCAACGGCTGACGCCACCCATCTGCGCCCACGGGCCGCAGGTCGTCCAGCAGATGCACGGTGTAACTTAGCCCCGCCGCGCGACCAATGGCCGCCAGTTCGCGCACCTGACCAGCATCGGGCAGATTGCTCGGTCCTCCCGGTAGGTCAAAGAGGACCAGTTGCATGTCGTCCACGCGACCGGCCAAGAAGCGGGCGTTGGCGACCAGGTCGTCTTCGATCACATAGGAGGTCGCGCCCACGCGGAAAGGCAGCCCGGCGGGCCGCGCCGCATCACCCGGCATGAACGGCATAGACCAAGAGGATCGCCAGCTCGGCGAGTTCGATCACCGCGCCGTAGACGTCGCCGGTCACGCCGCCCAGCCGGGCGCGGGCCAGGCCGGTCACGCCCAGCATCGCGGCGACCGCGGCCAGCACCGCGACCCCGCCGGCCAGCCAGTCGCCGCCCGCAGCGAGCGCGGCCAGCGTCGCCACGGGCGCAATGCCCGCCAGCGCCAGGGTCGTGGGCGTCAGGTCCGCAGCAAAGGCCGCGCCCATCCCACCGGGGCGCGCCTGGGGTTGGCGGGCCGCAAAAAGCAGCAGCCAGCGCGCCCACACCGCCGCCAGGATCAACCCTGCGGGCGGCACGGTCGCCGCGGTCGCGGCCTTGAGCAGCAGCGCCGCCGCCAGCACGATCACGCCAAAGCTGCCCAGCCGCGGGTCGGCCAAGATTGCCAACCGGCGTTCACGGTCCACCGGCGGCAGCAGCCCATCGCCGCAGTCGGCCAGCCCGTCCAGATGCAACCCGCCGGTGAGCGCGGCCCAGGCGATCACCACCAGCACGCCCGTCACGCCCGGCCCCCACAGCCCCAGCCCGGCGCGCTGCACGCCCCATAGCAGCC
>CAYJQA010000211.1:4712-8858 GCA_964372065.1 uncultured Litorilinea sp. | reverse complement strand
GGGGTCGTGACGCACTTTGGGGCGCCGGGGGGGTTGGTCTCCGGCGCCCGGGCGCGGCCGGCCGCGCCGCACGCACCCCCGGTGGATGAGGCGCGCGCAACCGAGTAGGCGCGCTGCCCGCAGTTGGTTTGATGTTCGTTTGGTATTGAAGGGAATTATCTGTAGTGGATTCTGAGCCTGTCTCTTTGTCGATTCTGGTTGCGGCGCTGATTACCGTGGGTCTTGCCATCGCCGCCGAGGCGAGCTTGACCTCGGTAAGCCGCAACGATCTCCGCCGGGTTGTCGACGAGGGCAACGCCCGCGCCAAAACGGCCGAAGCCTTGTTGCGCGAGCCTGGCCGTTTCTTGGCGACGACGCTGCTGCTCAAGACGGCGGGGCTGTTGGCGGCGGGCGCAGCCGCAGTACGGCTGCTGCCGGATACGCTGGCCCCGGAACCGTTGGTGATCACGTTGGTGGTGGCCTGGGTGCTGCTGGCCGCGCTGCAGGCCAGCGGACGGGGCTGGGTGCTGGAGCGGCGGTTAGGCGTGGCCCTGGCGCTGGCCCCGGTGATGCGGGTGGCCGTGACGACGCTGTGGCCGTTGACCGCGCTGCTGCGGGCCGTGGATCGCCAGGCGCGCGGCGAAGAACCGGCCAACGCCGTGGAGACGATCCTCGCCTCGGACGACGAGCTGTGGCGGATGATGACCGTCGAGCACGAAGAACCTATCGAAGAGAGCGAAAAGCGCATGATCGCCAGCATTCTGGAGATGGATGAGACGGTCGCGCGCGAGGTCATGGTGCCGCGTATGGATGTAGTCGCCATCGACGTGGAGACGACCCTGCAACAGGCGCTTGACATTATCATCGCGGCCGGGCACAGCCGCATCCCCGTCTACGAGGATACGATTGACCGGATCGTGGGCATGCTCTACGCCAAGGACTTGCTCAAGTGTTTCCGCGAGAACAACGGCGACGCGCCGATTGCCACGTTGCTGCGCACGGCAACCTTCGTGCCGGTGAGCAAGAAGGTCAATGACCTGTTGCGCGCCATGCAGCGGGACCGGGTGCATATCGCGATGGTGGTGGACGAGTACGGCGGCATCGCCGGTCTTGTGACCATCGAGGACATTCTGGAAGAGATCGTAGGCGAGATCCAGGACGAGTATGACCAGGAAGAAGAGGCGTATGTCCAGGCGCTGGGGCCGCACCGCTACCTGTTCAACGCCCGGCTGGATGTCTACTCGCTGGCAAAGCTGCTGGACACGCCGCTCCCCGACGAGGACGCCGATACCCTGGGCGGGCTGATCTACAGTGTGTTGGGGCATGTCCCGGAGGTGGGCGAGGCGGTCGAGGTGAACGGCTGGCAGTTCACGGTCGTCTCGCTGGATGGGCGGCGCATCGAGGAGGTGCGGGCCGAGGCGGTGGAGCCGCGCGACCCGCAGGACACCCGCGATGTGAGTTCCGAGACGGATGTCTCCGCCCACGACGACGCGGCCAATCCGCCGCTGCTCAACTACTCCGGGTCCGATTGAGGTTACGCCGATGGACGGAATTGCCGGGACCGGCGTCACGCCGGAGATGCTGGTGGCCGCGGCGCTGGCGGCGCGCCACCATGCCTATGCGCCCTACAGCCACTATCTGGTGGGCGCGGCGGTACTGTGTGAGGACGGCGCGATAGTGCGTGGCTGCAACGTGGAGAACGCGTCGTATGGGGCGACGATCTGCGCCGAGCGCGTGGCGTTGACGGCGGCGGTCGCGCAGAACCATGCCGGGCCGGAACTCGCCGGGCCGGGCCGTGTTAAGCTGCGCGCCCTGGCTGTGGCGACGCGTGACGGCGGCAGCCCGTGCGGTATCTGCCGCCAAGTGATGGCGGAGCTAGGGCTGCAGATGGCGGTCTATATCGCCGACGAAGCGGGCCATTATCGCGTGACTTCGGTGGCCGATCTGCTGCCAAACCGCTTTGACGCCGCCAGTCTGACACCGCCAGGGTAGCCCAGCTTCGTTGATTCCCCGTTGGGTAGCTAACCCAGCCATACATTAGAGGTAGCCGCGGCGCTCCTCGTGCGGTCAAAACGCTTGCATCTCCTATCTGCTATGCTATGATGGGAGCATGAACGTCCCCGCTTTACTGGCTACCTACCAACTGCGCCAACGCGAGTATTTGCTGCGGATCACGCGCGCGATGACGTCGCGGCTGGAACTGCCCAGCCTGCTCAAGCTGATCCTGAGCAGCGCGGCAGAGATGGTGGGTTGTCGCGCCGGTCTGATCGTTTTGGCGCGGCCGCAGCCGCCGCCCGGCGCGACGGTCGAGCTTGGCCCGCGCTTTCAGATTCGCGCCGTCTACAACATCCCACAGCAATATTTGCCCGCGTTTGAGCCCCTGCTGGACATCGAATTGGGTGCGCCCGACAGCGAGGGCGAGATCATCGAACCGGGGGATATCGACGCGGCAGCCGACGCGCCCACCAACGGCGTTGACGAGACGTCGCCGCGGATGGTGGACTTACAGGCGCGGGTACGGCGCGTGGAAGAGCGACTCGGCTTCCCCTTGGGGCAGGTGGTAGGGCTGCCGCTGCTATTCGACGATGATATGCTGGGGATCATCTATCTGTTCCGCAGCGAGTATGCCTTTACCCAGATGGACTGGCAATTCGTCCGCGGCTTTGCGGACCAAGCCGCGATTGCCGTGCGCAATGCGCGCCTCTACCAGCAGTTGGCCGCCGAGCGCAGCCGTCTGGCGACCATCATCGAGAGCAGCGCCGATGGCGTCCTGATCCTGGACGGCGACCGCCGCGTGGTGGTGATCAACCAGGCATTGGCCGCCATGGTCGGCATGACGGCGGCAGATGCACTGGGGCGGCCCTGTCACGAGGTGTTGTCGCTGGATAACGTGGTGGGCGACGATCTGTGCCAGGCCGAGACGTGGGAGGGGCTGACCGACCGTATAAGCCGCCGCTGTGAGGGCGATCTGGTGCGGCCGGGCGGCGCGCGAATCACCGTCTCCGCCATCTTTACGCCGCTCATGGACGACAACGGCCAACCGGCCACGATCATCGTCAACATCCACGATATTACCCACTTCCGCGAAGAAGAGGAGATGAAGTCCACCTTCACCTCCATCATCAGCCATGAGCTAAAAACGCCGGTGGCGCTGATCAAAGGATATGCCCAGACGCTGGCCCGCCCCGACGCCCAGTGGGACGCCGACACGGCGCAGCAAGGACTCGTGATTATCGAGGAAGAGGCCGACCGGCTGGAGGCGCTGATCAACAATCTGCTGGACGCCAGCCGGATTCAGGCCGGGGGCTTGCGGCTGGATAACGCCGATGTGGACATCGAGGCGTTGGCGCGCAAGGTGGCCGCGGCCTATGGCACACAGAGCGATGTACACCACATCGAGTTGGACTTCCCCCACCCCCTGCCGCTGATCTGGGGCGACGAGGAACGTTTGCGCCAGGTGTTGACCAATCTGCTCAACAACGCCATCAAGTATGCGCCGGACGGTGGCGTGATCCGCATCGGCGGGTGGACCAGCCGCCCCTCCGACCATGACGGCCCGGCGCGCGTGGTCATCTTTGTCGCCGACCAGGGCATCGGCATCCCCCAAGAGGAACTGGGGCATATCTTCGACCGTTTCTATCGTGTGGACAGCAGCCTGCGCCGCGGCACTGCGGGCGCAGGGCTGGGCCTCTACCTCACCAAGGCAATTGTGGAAGCGCACGGTGGTCAGATTTGGGCGCGCAGCGAACCCGGCAAGGGCGCGACGTTCTTTGTCGCGCTGCCGGTGGAGCCGGGCGCGCCACTCCCCCCGACCACGGCCACTACCGCCTAGCTTACCCGGTTGTTGCAATTCGTCGGGCGTTTAGTCGAGTCGGACAAGTGAAGAGGAGCCAAGGATGCGGAGCGTGGTGATCCCCGTGGGAAGGCTGGCGGCCGGCGCGCTCGGCTTGCTGCTGGCGTTGACGCCCCTGGTCGCGACGGCCCAGGCGGGCATGGACCCGGCCGTGCGCGCCACGGCGGAGATGGCTGTGGTCGCAGTCGGCCGCGTGGTACGACCGGCCACCGTGGCGGCCGGTGCGCCGCTGGTGGCCAATCTACCGAATTTGCTGCCGACGCCGACCCCGGCGCCCACACCCGCGCCGGCGGCGCCGTCCTATGACGTGACGC
>CAYJQA010000211.1:0-4702 GCA_964372065.1 uncultured Litorilinea sp. | reverse complement strand
GGCTGGGACGTGGAGAGCGACGACCTCACCGGCTTGCTCTTCGATATTACGGTCCCCGACACCGACATCTTCTTTGAGGTACACGACGGCGGCAGCGAAGCGCCCGGTCTGGCGGCGCTGGTGATGTTCCGCAGCATGGGCGAGGCGCTGACGGAGTTCCTGGCCCAAGAGACCACATTGGATCTGGCAGACATCGTCACGACGGACCAGGGTCTGCCGCTGACGCGGCTGCAATACCACGGCAGCGACGCCGGCGATCCCATCGGCGGCGCGTTCTACATCATCGCCGCCGGGCAGCAACTGTATCTGGTCATGGCCACCGCGCCCGTGGACCTGTGGCCGGAGTTCAGCGAGGTCGTGGATTGGAGGGCGCGCGGGGTTGTGGTGGATGAGGAATTGGTAGACCTGGCTGCGGCGGAAGGCGAGGACTATTACTTTGTCGACGACGACGGCCAAGTGGAGGTCTGGGTGCCGGACGGCTGGCGGGTCGCCGGTACACAGCGCGCCGGTTTGCCCGCGGTGGTGGCGGACGCCGACTACCGCTTTGCGTTGATGTTGACGGGCCAGGCGCAACTGGAACCCAGCGATGATCTGTTGCGCCTGATTACCATGTTCACGGCCGGGATATCGCAAGATGTGGTGGACGGGCTGGCGCACATTGTCATGGACGCCGTGCTCAACGATTATCAGGAGGTGCAGTTGGACGTCGATACGTTGGTCACCCACCAGCGCGACGGTGGCGTGACGGTCGGCGTCGCCGGTGACTTGATTGTGGAGGAAAGCGCGACAGTGCCCATGACCCTCTACTTGGACCTGGGCGACGGGCGTTTGGCCGCGGCGGTCGCGGTCGGCGACATGAATGCCCTGCTGGCCGAAGAGGAGACGGTGCTGCGGGTGGTGCAATCGCTGGCGCCCCTGGAGTAATGGGCGCGCCGGTACAATCCCAGACAGAACCATCGAACCATCACTTAGGGGGGACGGACCATGCGATACGTGGCGGGACGGTTAGTACTAAGTCTGTTGGTGATTGCCCTGGCATTGGGGCCGGTGGCGGCTCAAGCGCAGGCGACGATGGACCCCGCAACGCGGGCGACGGTGGACGTGGCGGTGCCGGAAGTGGGCCGCCTGATCCGCCCGGCCGCCGTGGGGAGCACGACCGCCGTGGTCGGCCCGATCCTGCTGCCGACGCCGACGCCGTCAGTCGTGACGACACCGGAGCCGGAGGACGAACCGACCCCGGAACCGACTGACGAGCCGACTGAGGAACCGACGCCGCAGGCGTTGACGCCGTTCGACCCGGCGACCGCGGTGACCTACGAAAGCGGGCCGGTGACGGTGCAGGTGCCGCCCGAGTGGGAAGTGGAAGATGTGGGCGACGGCGAAGAGGCGTATCTCGTGATGAGCATCCCCGACCGCGAGAATGTCTTTATGGTGCTGCAAGACAGCGGCGACGATTTTCCCGGCTTGGTCGGGCTGGTGCTCATCCCGGCGCTGGCTGATATGCTGGTCGCCGAACTGGGTGAGAACGGGGAGGTGGAGGCCGCCGAGGTGGTCTTGACCGCCCAGGGCCTGCCCATGGCGCGCATCGCGTTTCATGGGGAGATGGAAGGCGAAGACGGCGGCGGCACGTTCAATCTCATCTCCACCGGCGATACGGCCTTTCTGATCATGGCTGTGGGGCCGCTGGCAGACTGGGTGGAGATCAAGCCGATTGTCGAAGCGATTGTCAACAGCGTGAAAGTGGACGAGGAGATCGTCACGCTGGTCACGCCGGACAGCGATGACTACTACTACGTGAACGACGCGGGGACCATCGAGGTCTATGTGCCTAACGGTTGGCACGCGTCTGGCTCCACGAACGAAGAACTCCCGGTGAGTGTGGCCGGCCCCAATTACGAGTTTGCCATGATGATGGCGACCCAAAACGAGTTCTTCGCCTCCATCGACCCGGAACTCCAGGCGCTGTTGGAGACGCCGGTCGAGGAGTACACGCCGGAGGTGATCGAGGAGATCACAACGGCGCTGCTAGACGAGATCTCGTCGGGCGGGGATTTCTTCATCGACGACACGCAGACCGAGATGTTTGACTATGGTGATGGCGTCACGCTGCGTTTTGTGGGCGAAGGCGTGATGGAAGACGAAATGACCGTGCCGGTGGCAATCTACTTTGATCAAGACAGCGACGGCATTGCCGTCGCGTTGGTCATGGGCGATGTCGAAGCGCTGCTGGCCGATGAGGTTTCGGCGCTGGATGTAGTCCAGTCGCTGACCGCGCTGGAATAGGCGCGTTCCGCACGTACAACCGGGGGCCGTCGGCACGCCGGACGGTCCCCGGTTCATTTCCGGATGGACGTGGGGAGTGTTGCGCGCCGGATGCTAGGCCGTGAGTTCGCCGGTTTCCCGCACGCGTGACGGCGCACTGCTGGGCGGTTCGACGATAATCGGGAGCCAGAGGGCAAAGGTGCTGCCTTCGTGCGGCGTGCTCTCGACCGTGACGCGGCCATGATGGGCGTCGGCAATCCACTGGACGATGCTGAGGCCCAGCCCGCTGCCGCCCAAGTCACGGCTGCGCGCTTTGTCGGCGCGATAGAAGCGATCAAAGAGGTGGGGCAAGTGTTCCGCGCTGATGCCGATGCCGGTGTCGGTCACGGCGATCTTGACCCACCCATTGCTTTTCTCCAGGTCCAACGTCACGACGCCGCCGTTGGGCGTGTACTTGATGGCATTGTCCACCAGATTGAGGATGACCTGGCGCAGCCGCTCGCGATCACCCAGCACCTGGGCTTGGTCTTCGTGGCCGAGGCGGATCTCGAGGGCGTGTGGGCCGCGCCGCTGTTCGGACAAGCGCCGGGCCTGGCGGTAGACATCCAGTAACAGGGTATCCATCTCGACCGGCGACAACTGGAGACGCAGCGCGCCGCTGTCGGCCTGGGCCAAGAGCAGCAGGTCGCTGATCATCGCGGCCATGCGCGTCGCCTCGGCTTCGGTCTCATTGAGCGTATCCTGGAGCAGGTCGGCGGCTGCGGGGTCGCGCTTCGGCATAGCGAGATAGCGGCGCAGCAGATCCAGGTTACCCTGGACGGTGGTCAGGGGCGTGCGCAGTTCATGGCTGACGTCGGCGATGAGCCGCTCTTGGGTGTAGAATAGCCGCTGGATGCGGTCCAGCATGTCGTTGAAGGTGGCGGCGAGTTGGCCCACTTCGCTGGCGTCATTGGGAATGTTGAGCCGCCGCCCCAGGTCTTTGGTGCGACTGATGGAACCGGCGGTGCGGGTGATGGCGTCGATGGGCGTGAGGGCGCGGCGGGCCAGAAACGCGCCGACGATGGCCGCCAGCGCCAGGCTGAGCGCCGTGCCGAAGATCAGGTAGCGGCTGACCTGCCCCAGCGTGTTTTGCACGCCGGCGACCGGCTTGATCACCTGGACCGCGCCGACGATGGTCCCGTTGGCGAGAATAGGGGCGCTGTAGACCAGCAGCGGGACCCCGGCGTCGCCGGTGGTGTAGAAGCTGTGCGGCCGCCCGTTGCGAATGTTGGCGAGCGCCTTACTGTAGTGCTTGACCGACATGGGGCCGAGGTTGCTGCTGCGCTTGAGGATCATGCCGTTGAGGTCAATGACCTGCACGCCCATCGCGTTGCTAAAGAAGTCCAGGTCGGGGAACTGGATGCGCGTCGGGTTGTTGCGGATGATCAGGATGTTGCCCTGCAACTGCAGCGTCAGGGTGTTGGCGATTTCGGCGGCCTGGCGCGCGGCTTCCTGTTGCGTCTGCATCCAGAGGTTGGCGGCCAGCGTGGAATAGAAAACGAAGCTGAACAGGATCAGCGTCGCGCCCAGTAAGGCCGTATACCAGAGCGTCAGCCGCAGCCGAATGGTCATGGGAAAATGGACGCGGCGGGGATCGGTGACGTCGTCAGTCCCAATTCGCGCCGGTGTTGCGCGCCCCGCGCCGAGATGCCATAGCATGGCTCCAGCATCGCGCCGCCATTTGAGGTGCAGATGAAGCGGAGGTGAGGCGCGCCTAAGTGGCCGCTAGGGTTCGCGCAGGGCATACCCCACTCCACGGATGGTCTGGATGAGGCGCGCTTGGTCGTTGGTTTCCAGCTTGGTGCGCAAATAGCGCACATAGACTTCGATGATGTTGCTCTCGCCGCCGAAGTCGTAGTTCCAGATGTGCTCGTAGATCACTTCACGCGTGAGGACCTGGTTGGGGTGACGCATGAACAGCTCCAAGAGGTCGAACTCCTTGGCCGTGAGTTGGACCTCTTCGTTGCCGCGGAAGACCTGGCGTGTGCGCGGGTTGAGCGCGACATCGGCAAAGCGTACCGTGTCGGTGGTAGATTCGGCGCGGTGGCGGCGGAAGATGGCGCGCAGCCGCGCCAGCAGTTCGTCAAAGGCGAAGGGCTTGACCATGTAGTCGTCGGCGCCCGCATCTAGCCCGGTGATGCGGTCTGGGACGGCGTCGCGTGCCGTCAGCATGAGGATGGGGACGTTGGAGGCAGTCCGTAGACGGCGGCAGACCTCCAGGCCGTCGATGCCGGGCAGCATGAGGTCGAGGATTACGGCGTCGGGTTCTTTTTCGCGCGCGGCGCGCAAGGCGCTTTCGCCGTCGTCGGCGGTCTCCACCCCGTAGCCCTCAAAGATCAGCCCGCGCCGCAGCATGTCGCGAATCCGGCGGTCATCTTCGATGACGAGAATCGTTTCAGCC
>CAYJQA010000210.1:0-8866 GCA_964372065.1 uncultured Litorilinea sp. | reverse complement strand
GTTCAATCTCCAGCATCGCGGGGTCCACACCCTCCTCGGTCGCCGCCGACACACTGATATTGCTCACCGTGTACTCACCCCGATAGCGCGACGCGCTAAAAAGACGGCCCTGCGCCACGCTGATGGGGACATATACCTGCTCATCTGGGCTGTTGAACCCCTGACTGCCGCTCTCCTTCAGCACACCGACCACCTCGAACAGGTCGGCGTTGATCCGCAGCGTCTCGCCCATGGGGTCAGCAGCGCCGAACAAGTCTTCCGCCACGCCGGAGCCAAGCACCACGACCCGGTTCTGGTCAGTGATGTCCTCGTCGGTCAGGAACCGCCCTTCACCCACCTCCATATTACGGATGATCGGATAGGCCGCGGTTGTGCCGACGACCTGGTTCTCGCTGTTCACGTTGCCGAAGACCAACTGGCCAAAACCGCTATAGGCCGGGGCGACCGCGCCGACGCTGGGGTGCAGAGACTTGTCCAACATCGCGCTGGCGTCGCCCAGGGTGAGCGTCCCGGCGGCCCCGGAGCTCCGCACGCCGCCAAAGCTGCTTGCGCCCGGTGAGATGGTCAGCAAGTTTGTCCCCTGGCTTGCCACGCTCTGCGTAATGCTCGCGGACGCGCCCCGCCCAATCCCCACCGTGCTCAGGACCGCGGCCACGCCGATGATGATCCCCAGCATGGTCAACGACGCGCGCAGCTTGTTCACCATGATGCTGTCAATCGCGACGGCAATATAGCGGAAGGCTCTCATGCACTCTCTCCCACAGGCGATGCTTCCGGCTTGGCTTCCGGCGCAAGATCCGGCGCAGAAACCGGCGGGTGTTCTTCCGGCTTGGCCTTGGTCTGGCTGCGATCCTCGATGATCACGCCGTCGCTCAACGTAATCTGGCGCTCGGCGCGCGCCGCCACCTTCTGATCGTGGGTAACGACGATCAGGGTCAGCCCTTGTTCATGCAGTTCGTCGAACAGACGCAGAATGTCCTGCCCGGTCTTGGAGTCCAGCGCGCCGGTCGGCTCGTCGGCCAGGAGCAGATGCGGCCGCGTCACCAGCGCCCGCGCGATGGCGACGCGCTGCTGCTGCCCACCCGAAAGCTGATCGGGACGGTGGTCGGCGCGGTCCGCCAGCCCGACGCGCGCCAACGCCTCCAGCGTGCGCTGCTTGGCCTCGCGCGCCGACACCCCGGCATAGAACAGCGGCAGCTCGACCTGCCGCTGCGCCGACGTGCGGGCCAACAAATTGAACTGCTGAAACACAAAGCCGATCTCGCGGTTGCGGAGATCGGCCAGGCGGTCTTTGGCGAGCTTGCTGACCTCCGTCCCGCGGATGGAGTACACGCCCGCCGTCGGACGATCCAGCAGCCCGATGACGTTCATCAGCGTGCTCTTGCCCGACCCGCTGGCCCCGACGATAGCAACATACTCGCCCTCCCGGATCGTCAGCGATACTCCGCGCAAGGCGCGCACCTCAACCTCGCCCATTTGATATACCTTGGTCACGTCGGTCATCTCGATTACCGGCGGACCATAGCCATTCTCCGACCTATTTGACTTGATCATCGCTTCATTCGCCTCGCGTGGCCGCTACCCGGATGCCCTGGGCCGTTCCCACCCAGTATGGGCGCAGAATGTTAAGGAGATATGAAGACTCCGCACGCAACTTGTGAAGCCCTTCACATCCTGGCCCGTCACCTATCCGCACATCCTATTGACTCATCGGTCATCTTCCACACACATTTATACTCTACCGAACGGTAGTTCTCCCGCGTTGACACACGCGTTCGAAACGGGTACGATTGGCTTACGCCACTTTGAGGAACATCGACGCCCGCGTCGCCGTATTCTCACTAGGCGCAAAAAACCGACGCAGATTGGGCGCCGGCTTGCTCACTCGGTCATGCGGGGACACCCGCGAGTAGGTTGGGGCTGGTCTGCGCTCATCATCGGTTCGCCCGTTCCTGTGACGATCGTTTGATGAAAGGAGCACGACCCCATGCACACCCGTATCCGCTTCCAGGGCCTGCGCCGCCGCAGCCTCCTGGTCGTAGTCGTCCTGGCCCTGCTGTTGTCGCTATTGCCTACGGCCGCGTTCGCTGCCGCCGGGGGCCATCGCGGACCGCAGCATGGCGGACAACAGGTTTACGCCCCCCAGCACCAGCAGTACAACCGCCACGCGCCGCAGCGCTTCGAAAGGCCGCAGCCGGACCGCTACAACTACTGCGCCGACACCTACCGCGTGCGGCGCGGCGATACCCTATCGGAGATCGCCCGCCACCACGGTGTTAGCGTCCGTGCGCTGGCCGACGCCAACCGCATCGGCAACCCGAACCGGATCTACGCCGGCACCAACCTTTGCTTGCCCCGCTAGACGCGTTGCTGTCAGGTTTCCCAATCGATTGCATCTCTGACCGGCGAGCGTGCCGGCCCTGACTGGGCCGGCACGCTTTTTGTTGCCGCTCGCTGCGCTGGGCAGTCCCAAGACTGGTCAACCGGCCAGGTATTTTTCGGACGCGCTAGATGCACAATTGTAGTAGCCCATTACAGTTCATGCACCTCCTTGCTCGCGGGTTGGCCCCACATTCCCGAAAGTGAGTATGCCTATGCTCAGCTCGTGGCCGCGTCGCATCGCGCTTCTATTGGTGACACTTGGCGCCGTTGGGCTGCTTACCGGACTCGGCGGTGAACAGCCGGTGTCCGGCGAACGCCCCCTCGTGATGCGTGCCCCCCTCTCACCCACTGCCGACAAATATGTGGTGCTCGGCTGGAACGATCTGGGGATGCACTGCTACAACCGCGATTTTCAGGACTTGGCCGTATTGCCGCCGTATAACACCCTCTGGGCGCAGGTGATACGCGTCGGCGATCCGCCGCAGCTCATCACCCAAGGCATTACCGTCACCTACAGCTTTCCCGATAATACGTATTCGGTCGGCAAATCCAATTTCTGGGACTATGACTTGGCGCTGTTTGGCGTGGACTTACCTCCCAATGTCGGGTTGGCGGGCAAGGGTCTGAGTGGGGTAATGGATGTCAAAGCAGATCACTTCGTCGCGGAGGGCATCCCGCTGACCGAGTTTCGCGACAGCGCACCTACGACGCCTTATCCGTATCAGTTGGCCGAGATTGTGGCGCGCGACGCCACGACCGGCGTTGAACTCGCCCGGTCAACCGTTGTCGCGCCTGTCTCAACCGAGATGCATTGCGACAACTGTCACTATGACGGCGGCGTCGAAGACGTTGCCACCGGGCGCGTGGAAACCAATATCCTCGCGGTGCATGAAGGCGATGAGGATGTCGCTGACGCCGGCGCAAGTCTGTCGCCCACCGACCTGCGTCCCGACCGCCCCGTTCTCTGCGCCAAATGCCATGCCTCCAATGCCTTGGCCGCGCCCGGTGTAGCCGGCGTACCGAGCCTGTCCCGCGTCATGCACGAAAAACACGCGGGCGAGGTCCCCGACACGACCGTCGGCTGCTACAACTGCCATCCGGGTCCGACCACGCTCTGTCTGCGCGATGTCATGTCCCAAAGCCACGGCATGGGCTGCGTCGATTGCCACGGCGGTATGGAGAAGGTGGCGGAGAACCCGACGCCCTGGCTGAACGAACCGCGCTGTGACTCCTGTCACCAGGAGGCGGCATACAAACAAGACCAGGTTCTCTACCGCATGTCGAGCGGGCATGGTGGCGTCCGCTGCGCAGGCTGCCATGACAGCCCGCACGCCATCGCGCCCAGCCGCGAAGCCAACGACGCCCTCAAGTTCATCGCGCTCCAGGGACACGCCGGAACCCTTGACACTTGCACCGTCTGCCACGCGACCGAACCCACGCAAGATGGACCGCATGGTCTTGCGGCCTCCGTTGTGCATCGGAACTTCTATGTGCCGTTCCTGCTCCACTGACGCATAGGGATCACTTGCCCTCCGCACAAGCACACGGCGCGCCGCCGGTTGGCAGCGCGCCGTCAGTTTGTTCTGGAACCCTGGCCGCGAACTAGATGGCCGTCCGCACTTCCGTCGCCTCTCCTGTCGCCGCCTGATTTTAGGCGCGGTCAAATCCTGCGACGATATGCCGCCTAGCCCTTGACCGCGCCCGTCGCCAGCCCCTGCACGACAAAGCGCTGTCCCAGATAGTAGAGCACCATCACCGGCACGGCCGCCGACACCGAGCCGGCCATGATCAGCCCCCACCGGAAGACGTCGCCGGTGATCAGATAGCTGACGGCCACCGGCACGGTTTGCAGCTTGGGCGACGTGATAAAGATGAGCGCAAAGAGCAGCTCGTTCCACGCGCCCGTGAAGGTAAACACGCTCACCGCGATCAGCCCCGGCGCGGTCAGCGGCAGCACGATCCGCCACAGGGCCAGCAGCCGCGTCGCGCCGTCCACCATCGCCTGCTCTTCCAGGTCGGCGGGAATGCTGCGGAAATAGCCCATGAGCAGCCACGTGCTCAACGGCGCGGCAAAGGTAAGATAGACGAAGATCAGCCCGTGCAGCGTATTGCCCAGTTGCAGCCGCGCAATGATCACCGACAGCGGGATGAAGAGGAGCGCCCCCGGCGTCAGGTACGTAAACAGAATGAAGCGGCCTAGCAGGTCGCGATAGCGATAGCGCAGCCGCACCAGGCTGTACGCCGCAAAGCAACTGATCGCCACCGATATTACCGTCGCCAACCCCGCCACAATCAGACTGTTGCGGATGTTCAAGACAAAGTTCTGCTTGGTAAACAGGTCAATATAGTTCTGCAGCGTCGCGTTGGTCGGCAGCAGCGAGGGCGTGCGATAGATGTCCTTGGGCGTCTTGAGCGACACGATCAGCATGTAGTAGATGGGGAACAGAATCACCACCGCCAGCAGGACCAACAGCGTATAGTACAAGACTTTTTGGGCAGTCGTCGTGCGTTGCAGCATGGCCTAGTCCTCCTGGAGCAGCTTGGCGATGATGAGCACCAGCATGGCGAAGACGGGCAGCATGGAGACGGATACCGATGCCGCCTCGCCGATGCGTAGGCTTTGCAGTCCAAAATAGGCCAACACCGGGAAGGTCATCGTCGCGTTGGACGGGCCGCCCTGAGTCATCAGCCACACCGACTCAAACGAGTTGGTCGTCCAGATGGTCGAAAGCAGCACCACCACCAGCACGACGTGACGGATGCTGGGCACGGTGATGTGGCGGAAACGCTGCCAGGCCCCCGCGCCGTCCATGGCCGCCGCTTCATACAGCTCCGTCGAAACATTCTGCAGCGCCGCCAGGAATGAGATCACCCAAAACGGAAAGCCACGCCAGAACGTCGCCACGATCACGCTCGGCATCGCCAGCGCGCGCGTGCTCAGAAAGTCAATGTGGCTATCGAACAGCCCCGTCTTGAGCAGCAGGAAATTGAACGCGCCGCCCTGTGGATGGTAGAGCAGCTTCCAGGTGATGTAGGCCACAAAGGCGGGCATGGCCCACGGCAGCAGGATCAGCCCGCGCCAGAACTGGCGAAACCGGATGGCTTGGTTGAGCAGTAAAGCGATGCCCAGCCCCAACACCAGCTTGAGCAGCTGGACCCAGAACACGAGCACAATGGTGTTCTTGACCGTGGCCCGGAAGTCAATCCAGTTGAGCAAATAACGGTAGTTCGCCAGCCCGACAAAAGTCCCTTCGCGCCCGATCATACGGTCGGTAAAGCTGATCCAGATCGCAAAGAAGAAGGGATACGTCACCAAAATCGCCAGACAAATCACGACCGGCGCGACCAGGACATAGCCTAAGAGGCCCTCGCGCCGGCTCATGGTCAAGAAGGGCCGTTTGTACACGGGGGCCGCCGGGGCCAGCTTTGAGGCAAGTTGTTCCGCCATAGTCTCCTCACAGACAATGCGACCGCCGCCCGCGGGGGACGGCGGTCGCATCTTCGATTCCTGCGTTTACTGGTACTTGTCGTAGATCGCCTGGCAGGCGGCCTGCGTCTCGGCGACGGACTCGTCGATGCTGATGCCGTCTACCACGATGCGTTGAATCATGCGCGGGGTCAGGAAGTTGGTCTGATACTCGCTGAAGGCCTCGTTGTCAATATCCGGGAAGGCCCCATAGGTGCCGTTGAGGATCAAGTCCTTCTGGCCGGCATGCACCGCGCTATCGGTGAAGATGGGCGCGTCCGCATAGGCTTCAGCCGCCGGGCCGTAGATCGCGTTGGCGTAGTACTCCTCCATGAAATCCTCTTGCGCCAGGTTCTTGAAGAGATCCATGGCCAGGTCCTTGTGCGGGCTGGTGCTCGGAATGACGCGCACGTTGATGCCCACACTGGCAACCCGCATGGCCGGGCCGGACGGATACGCCGAATACTTCGTCCCTTCGGCCAACTCCGGATCGTTTTCGAGCATCCACAGGTAGACGCTGCCGGGGTTGGCGATAAAGCCCGCCTGCCCGGACTGGTAGGCCACGTTGTCGCCCGCGCCGTCCCAGGTTGTCGCGCCCGGCGGGAAGAGACCGTCATTGTAGGCGGTCGTGATCCACTCCAGGAACGCGCGCGTCTCCGGGCTGTCGATGGTGCAGGTCGTGCCCGCGTCGTCGGCGATACGCCCGCCCCACGACTGCAAAATGGCGGTGGTCAAGTTGCCGTCGCCCACGTTGGACAGGGCAATGCCCATGCCGTACAGGTTAGGCGGGTCGTTGATGGCGCGCGCCATGTCGGCCATCTCTTCCCAGGTCTGCGGCGCTTCCGTGAAGCCCGCCGGTTCCAGCAGGTCGGCGCGCCGGTACATCACATTGCCGGCCGGGCCGAAGGGAATGCCATAGCGATGCCCGCCGTAGCGATCCGGATTGGTGGATTCATCCACCACCGGCAGCCAGGTCACGCTCGCGCCGATCTCGTCGTACAACGCATCCAGCGGCTCAAGCTCGCCGGTTTGGGACAAGAGCAGCATCAACGCGCCGCCCATATCCAGTGCACTGGGCATGGTCCCCGCTTCCACCGCCGCCGAAACGCGCTGCGTGGTCTCGTTCTGGTTGATCATGACCACTTCGGTCGGGACGCCCTTTTCCTGGCCCCAGGCCGTGACGCGGTCCACCAGCATTTGGTTGGCGGCGTCGGAGAAGATCAGCCCACCCCAGTAGGTGAAGACGCCCTCGGCGGGAGCCGGGGCTACTTCTTCCGCCGGGGCTGCGGTCGCCGCCGGTTCCGCGGCAGCCGGCGCGGCAGCCGGCGCGGGCGCACAGGCCGCCGCCACCAACGCCAGGATGAGCGTCAGCGCCCACAGCGGGCTACGACGCATCCACGACAATTTCTGCATACAGGTTTCCTCCTTGAAACGGTGAAATTGGGACGACAGGTGATACAGAATCCGACAAGCGCCTGGCAGATGTGGGCGTGGACAGGCGCATGCGCCACCCAAAGGGTCAGCCGGGACGTTCGTCCAGCCGGTTCATGGCCCCCAACAGGGGCCAGCGGTATTGGTCAGGCGGCTGCACGCTGCTGGCCCATTGGGTCAGCAGCGCGTCTTCCGCCCGCTTTTGCGCCATCGTCGCGGCGATGGCGTCCGGGTCCCACCCGTCCAGCACCCGCGCCGTCAGGTCGGCGCGCAGCGTGCGGCATACGGGGTCGGCGGCGCGGTCGTGCATCTCGCCGGGGTCCTCGGTCAGATTGAACAACTGCGGTTCCAACCCGTGATAGTAGACCAACTTCCACGGCCCCAACCGTACCATGCGTTGATACGTCTCCGGGATCGGCGTGTATTGGTCCGCGCAATACTCGGCAAAGGCCACATCCTCCCACGCCGGGGTGGGCCGCGCATCGCTGACCAGCCCCAAGAGGCTGCGCGCCGGCGTCCCCGGCAACACCGGCGCGCCCGCCGCGTCCAGCAGGGTCGCGGCCACATCTACGGCGCTGACCACGCGGGCGCAGCGTTGGCCGGGTGCGATCACGCCGGGCCAATGCAGAATCAGCGGCACGCGCACCGACTCCTCATAAAAGACGTGCTTCCACCACAAGCCATGTTCACCCAGCATGTCGCCGTGGTCCGACGTGTAGACGATGAGCGTATTCTCCGCCAGACCGTTGGCCTCCAGTGCGGCCAGAATTTCGCCTACCAGCACATCGATGCGGTGCACCAGCGCCCAATAGGCGGTGCGGGCGCGGCGGACTTCCTCTTCGGTCGTCGCCACGATGCCCGTCAGCTCACGCCAGCCGCGCAAGTAGGGGTGGCGGACTTGGTCGAACGTCTCCGTCCGCGCCGGGAGCGTCATGCGCTCCGCATAACGGTCGAAGTCCGCGCGGCGCGCGACAAAGGGCGCGTGCGGCAGCATAAAGCCCACGGTGATGGCAAACGGGTCGCTGTCCCCAAAGGCGCGCTTTTGCACGCCCAGCCGGTTCAGCGCGTCCACCGTCGCCGCGGCCACCTCTTCGTCATGCACCTGATAGGCCGTCTGTCCCCGCCCGGAACGCACCAGGCTGATGCGGTCGGGGCCGGCCGTCCCGTCCAACACACCGCGGTCCACGCTGCGCCCGCCGTTGTAGTTGGGGCTGTGGTCGCCCACCAGCCGTTCGGCATACCCGTGCAGTTGGTCCGGCCCCAACGCGTGCATCCGTCCAATCAGTAGCGGACGATAGCCGGCCGCGCCTAATGCGTGTGCGTGAGTGGGGATGCCCGAACTCAAGATGTGATTGTTCGTCCACACTGCGTTCTGATACGGATGCCGCCCGGTCAACATAGACATGCGCGACGGCACGCAGATGGGCGCGTTACAATAGGCGGCGTCAAAGACTGCGCCTTCCCGCGCTAACCGATCCAGGTGGGGTGTCTCCACCAGCGGGTCGCCATAGCACCCGGCCACAAACGGGTTGTGCTGGTCCGTGTGGATATAGAGCAGGTTGGGGCGAGACGACGACGGCATGGGCC
>CAYJQA010000209.1:7765-8896 GCA_964372065.1 uncultured Litorilinea sp. | reverse complement strand
ACAGAGCTTCTTTCGCATCACCCTACCGTTGCTGTTGCCCATCATCGTCTTTTCGGCGATCATCACCACCACGGCCGGGTTGCAGCGTTTCGCTGAGCCGTTCTTGCTCACCAGCGGCGGCCCCGGTTATTCCACCTATACGATGCTGTACTATCTCTATCAGAAGACCTTTGTTTCCTATCGGCTGGGGTATGGCGCGGCCATGGGGTATGTGCTCTTTGTGATGATCTTTGTCTTTTCGCTGCTCCAGTTCCGTTACGGGTCGAAAGGATGGCGCTGATGACCGCCACCACCGCAGCGGCAGCCACGAGCGCCGCACGCCGCCGCCTCAGCCGAGGCATCCAGAGCACGCTGCTTCACCTGTTTCTATTGGTCGGCGTGACGATCTCCATTTTTCCGCTCTACTGGATGATCGTCAGCAGCCTCAAGGCGCCGGGGCACATCTTTACGCTGCCGCCGCAGTGGTTTGTCACCGAGCCGGTGTGGCGCAACTACGTCGAGGTCTTTGAGAAGACCAACTTCGCCACCGGCTTTCTCAACTCTACGTTGGTGACCACGGTCAAGACGGTCTTTACGCTGCTCTTTTCGGCCATGGGCGGTTTTGCCTTTGCCAAGTACAATTTTCCCGGCAAGGGCTGGCTCTTTGCCTTTTTGTTGGGCACGATGATGATCCCCGGCATCGTCACGCTGATCCCGGTCTTTATGGTTATCGTGCGGATCGGGTGGGTCAACACCTATCAGGCGCTGATCGTGCCGGGGCTGGCGAGCGCGTTCGGCATCTTCCTCATGCGCCAGTATATGCTCTCCATCCCCGACGAACTGCTGGACGCCGCGCGCATAGACGGCGCGAGCGACATGCGACTGTTCTTCCAGATCGCGCTGCCCATGTCCATCCCGCCGTTGGTGACGCTGGCGATCTTCACCTTCTTCGCCAACTGGAATGACCTGTTCTGGCCCATCATCATCATCCGCACCAAGGACCTCTATACCTTGCCGCTGGCAATTCTGTTGCTGCGGACCCGCTTTCCGCTGCACGTGGACTATGCGGTGATCTTCGCCGCGTCGTTCTTGGCGACCGTGCCGACGCTGCTGGTCTTTTTCGTCCTCCAACGCTATTTTCAGGGCGACATT
>CAYJQA010000209.1:0-7755 GCA_964372065.1 uncultured Litorilinea sp. | reverse complement strand
GGCCCCCCCGCCCACCCCGCGGGGGCGCCGGTTTGTCTGTTATGATGTGTTCGTCATTCATCATCCGTCGTCTGTGCAGCCAATCGGGAGCCTACGCATGAGCAACGCCGCCACGCCCAAGCGCATCCTGGTCACCGGCTCGGCCGGGGCCGTGGGCAACGCCGTCTGTGTTCATCTGCTGGAACAGGGCCACACCGTGCGCGGGGTGGACATCCGCCCCACGCCGAATGTCCCCGACGCCATCCAGGGCGACCTGGCCGACAAAGCGGTGGTCTATCGCGCGGTTGAGGGGATGGAGACGGTGATCCACCTGGCCGCGTACATCAACGACGGGGACCTGGTGGAGACGATCATGCGCCCCAACGTGATCAGCCCTTACTACGTCTGCGAGGCGGCGCGCGAGTTGGGCGTCAAACGGCTGATCCTCGCCAGCAGCGTGCAGGTGGTTTACGGCTATGGCCGGAGTGGGGGACGCACCATCGGGGTCGACGAGAGGATGAAGCCGCGCAACAACTATGCGCTGGCCAAAGCCTGGGGCGAGATGATGGGCGATATGTACGCGGCGCTCTACAACATCAGCGTGATCCACGTGCGCATCGGCTGGCTGCCGCGCAGCTTGCAGCAGGCCCAAGCCATCGCCAGCCGCCCCGACGCGCAAAATATCTACCTCAGCTATGCCGACGCGCAGCGTTTTTTCGCTTGCTGTGTCGAGGCCGACGTCCCCGCGCCCGGCGAGTCGCTGGTCTTTTTTGCGGGCAGTCGTCCCAATCAGGGTGTTCCCTACATGGACCTGGAACCGGCGCGCCGTCTGCTCGGCTATGCGCCACAGGACACCTGGCCGGAGAACATGCCCTATGAGATCGACTAAAGGAGCGCCATTGTGCGAGAAATGATGTTGTTCGTGTTGGCCGGGCTGGCCGAGATCGGCGGCGGCTGGCTGGTCTGGCAATGGCTGCGCGAGGGCAAAGGGCCGCTGTTGGGTCTGCTCGGCGGCCTCGTCCTGTTCGGCTATGGGGTGATCCCCACGTTCCAGCCGGAACCGGCCTTCGGACGGGTTTACGCCGCCTATGGTGGCATCTTCGTCGTTCTTTCCATCCTCTGGGGCTGGCAAGTGGACGGTTGGCGACCGGACCGTTATGATCTGATCGGCGCGGGGATTGCTCTGATCGGGGTGTGCATGATCTTGTGGGGACGGCGTTGGTTTGGCGCTGCCTAACGTATTTTTCTCGTTATCCCTTGTTCATCGGCTATCGTGCACGGGATTAAGACAGTGCGTGGCCGTCACACTGAAAGAGCGTCATAGCCATGCGACTTTCCGCCCATACGCGCGCCCGTCTGCAGGCGTTGCTGGTTGCGTTTCTCTGGGCAACCTCGTGGGTGTTCATCAAGATCGGACTGCACGACATCCCCGCGCTGACCTTTGCCGGGCTGCGATATGCGCTGGCGTTTCTCTGTCTCTTGCCCGTCTTGTGGTATTCCAAGCAACATCATCTGGGTAGTCTATCCAAAAGCGCCTGGCTGCAACTCATCGCGCTGGGCGTGTTGCTCTACGGCGTGACCCAGGGTTCGCAGTTCTTGAGTTTGTTCTATCTCCCCGCCGTGACGACCAATCTCCTGCTCAGCTTCAGCACGATCCTGGTGGCGCTGCTGGGCATCTTCACCCTGGGCGAAGTGCCAACGTGGCGACAGTGGGGCGGCGTGGCGCTCTACCTGGCGGGCGTGTGGCTCTACTTCTATCCCGTCGCCGTGCCGATGGACCAGCGTTTGGGGCTGGCGATTGCGTTGGTGGGCGTGCTGGCGAACGCGTTTTCGTCTCTCTTGGGACGGGCCGTCAACCGGCGGCGGGACATCAGCCCGTTGCAGATCACGGTGGTCAGCATGGGGTGCGGCGCGGCCGTGCTCTTGGCGACCGGCGTCGCCGTCCAGGGGATGCCGCGGCTGAGTGTGACCAGTTGGCTGATCGTGGCCTGGCTGGCGGTCATCAACACCGCCTTCGCCTTCACGCTATGGAATCACACGCTCCGCATCCTATCGGCGATGGAATCCAGCATTCTGAACAGCACCATGATGCTCCAAATCCCCATCCTCGCCTGGGTGTTTCTTGACGAGCGGTTGAACTATCAGGAAGTGACCGGCCTGGTGGTGGCCGGGTTGGGCATCTTGATCGTGCAATTGCGCCGCGTTTCCGGCCAGGCTGCTGCGCGCGATATGAAAGCGGGGTTGCCGAGCAGGTGAGCCGCGCGACCGGGCGGCAAGGAGGGTAGCCATGCAGACGTTCCGTGGACGCGTGGCGGTCATCACCGGCGCGGCCAGCGGCATTGGCCGCGGTCTCGCGTTGCGCTGTGGCCGCGAGGGCATGCGCGTGGTGCTGGCCGATATTGAGGAGGCGGCGCTGCAAGCGGCCGCGCAGGAGGTCGCCGCGTTGGGCGTACCGACGCTGGCCGTCGTCACCGACGTGGCGCAAGCCGCCGACGTGGAGCACCTGGCGCGCCAGACACTGAGCACGTTTGGGGCCGTCCATCTCCTGTGCAACAACGCCGGGGTGGGCATCGTGCGGAACGTCTGGGAGTGTACCCTGGCCGACTGGGAGTGGGTCCTGGGCGTCAACCTGTGGGGGGTGATTCACGGCGTGCGGGTGTTCGTGCCCATCATGCTGGCGCAGAACACCGAAGGCCACATCGTCAATACGTCGTCCATCTCGGGGCTGCTGGTCGGGCCGGGCGCGTCCGGTCCCTACAACGTCAGCAAGCACGGGGTGGTGGCGCTATCCACCACTCTCTACTATGAACTGGCGCAGCTTGGGGCGCGCATCCACGTCTCGGTGCTCCTGCCCGGCTATGTCAACACGCGCATCGCCGACGCCGAGCGCAACCGGCCCGCCGCCCTGAGCAACGCGCCGGATGTCCCGTTCGGCGCGCGCGAGGCCGCGATTCTCGCCGCGGTGCGCGACGGGCTGGCGCAGGGCATGTCGCCGGATGACGCCGCCGCGATCGTCTTTGGCGCCATCCGCGCTGAGCAGTTCTACATCTTTACCCATCCCGAAACAAAGGAGTGGGTGGCCGGTTACGTCGCCGACATGTTGGCCGGGCGCAATCCGCCGCCGGCGGGCTAACCGGCCGCGCCGGAACACTGTCCTGCTAGAGCGCGGATTCGCGCGGCGTCTGCTCGCCCCGCGCGATCACCGCCATCACTTCTTCGCTGATGGTCTCGATGGGCTTATCCGTCACATCCACCACCGGATACCCGGAGTGATAGTAGAAGTGGTTGGCGGCGCGCAGGGCTTCCACGATGGTGCTCTGGTCGGTATAACGGCCTTCGCCGATGCCCATCTGCTGCTGGCGCACGCGGCGGCGCACCATCAACTGGCGCGGCTCGATGGTCAACCCCACGATGCGGTCGGGCCGCACATGGGCCAGTTCGGCCGGCAGCGGAATCTCCGGAACCAGCGGCACATTGGCGACCTTCCAGCCCTGGATGGAGAGATACACGCTGATGGGCGTCTTGCCGACGCGGGACGGCCCCAGCAGCACGATATCCGCCTGGGGCAAGTCCTCCACGCGCTTGCCGTCGTCGTGCTTCACGGTGAAATCGATGGCCTCGATGCGCCGAAAGTAGGTGTTGGCGAGCGTGCGATAGAGACCCGGTTGGCCGGCGGGCGTTTCTTCCAACTCCACGCCCAGGTGGTCGATCAGCCGCCCGATCAGGTCCACGGAGGTCAGACTGCGTGCGCCGGCCAGCTTGACCAACTGGCTACGCAGATTGGCGTCGACCAGCGTGTGGACCAGAGTGGCGCGCACGGCCGCGGCCTGTTCGATCACCGCGGTCAGTTGTTCCAGCGTGAGGATGTTGGGGAAGATCGTCACCGGCACGTGAACATCCGGGAACTGCGCCAACACGGTGCGGACCAGCAACTCGCCGCTCGCGCCCACGCCTCCTGTGACGATGAAGATCGGTTGTTTGTGCTGTTTGGGGACCATCGGCGGCCTCCTCTTGCGTCAGCTGTTCGACTGGTCGGTCTACCTGGCTACCTGCCGCTGCTCAATCGCCAATACGTCGGCGGTGGCGCGCAGCACCGCGTCCGGGGGCAAGCTCATGGAATCGATGCCCTGCTCCACCAGGAAGGCGGCAAACTCCGGGTCGTCGGCCGGCGCTTGGCCGCAGACGCCCACCTGGCGGCCGACCGCGTGCGCCGCGCGGATCAAGTCGGCGCAGGCGCGCCTGACCGCACGATCGCGCGCGCTGACGAGCGGCGCGACCGGCTCCGAGTCGCGGTCTACGCCCAGAGTTAGCTGCGTCAATGCGTTGACGTCGATGGCGAAGCCGTCAAAGAGTTGGGCGAACTCGCCGGCGCTGAACACATTGGCCGGAACCTGGGCCATGACATAGACCGCCAGCCCGTCCTTGCCGCGCGGCAGACCGGCCGCGGCCATGATTGCCAGCACGCGGCGGCCTTCCTCCGGCGTGCGGCAGAAGGGAACCATGACCAGGACGTTGAGCAGCCCGAACTCCTCACGCACCCGCTTGACGGCCGCCACCTCCAGCAAGAAGCCTTCGCGATAGTCGTCGTGGGCGTAGCGGCTTGCCCCGCGCCAGCCGAGCATGGGGTTGGCCTCGCTCGGCTCGAAGTACGGCCCGCCCACCAGGTGGGCGTATTCGCTGGTGGTGAAGTCGGACAGCCGCAGGATCACCGGCTTGGGATAGAAGGCGGCGGCAATCGTCCCGATGCCCTGGGCCAGCTTGTCCACGAAGTAGGCGCGTTTGTCCGTATAGCCCGCGGTGATGGCGTCGACCTCACGGCGGAGGGCGAGCGGCAGCGTGTCATAGCGCGTCAGCGCCAGCGGGTGGACGCGAATCCAGTTGGCGAAGATGAACTCCATGCGCGCCAACCCCGCGCCGTCGTTGGGGATGGCGGCGTCTTTGAACGCGGTCTCCGGGTTGCCCACGTCCATCATGATCTTGGTACGCGGCCGCGGCAGTTGGCTGACGTCCACCCTGACCACCTCGAAGGGAAGCTCGCCGTCATAGACCTTGCCGGTCTCGCCCTCGGCGCAACTCACCGTCGCCGTCTGGCCGGTGATGAGCGCCTGCGTGGCGGTATGGCTGCCCACGATGGCGGGGATGCCCAACTCGCGCGCGACGATGGCGGTATGGCCGTAGCGCCCGCCCCGGTTGGTGACGATGGCGGCGGCATTCTTCATGATCGGTTCCCAGTCGGGGTCGGTGATGTCTGTCGCCAGAATCTCGCCCGGCTGGAACTCGCGAATTTGGGTCGCGTTGGGGATGACGCGGACCTTGCCCGCGGCGATGCGGTCGCCCACCGACAGCCCCTCGACCAAGACCTTGCCTGGTCCGGCCAGACGGTGGCTTTCGATCTCCGTCAGAGGGTGGCGGCTGTGGACCGTCTCCGGTCGTGCCTGGACGATAAACAACTCGCCGGTGCGCCCGTCTTTGGCCCACTCGATGTCCATGGGGGTGTCGCTGCCCCGCTTGGCCGTGTAGTGGTCCTCGATCTGGAGCGACCAGCGCGCCAGGGTGAGCACGTCGGCCTCGGTCAGCGAGAAGCGGCGGCGGTCCTCCTCGGGCGCGTTGATGTTCTTGACCAACTTGCTGCCCGACTCGTCATAGACCATGCGCAACTCTTTGCTGCCCAGTCGCTGCCAGATCAGCGGCTGAAAGCCCTGGCGCAGGGTGGGCTTGAAGACATAGAACTCGTCCGGCACGATGCTCCCCTGGACGATGTTCTCGCCCAGCCCAAAGGCCGACGTGATGAAGACGATATCGCGGAAGCCCGTCTCCGGGTCCAGCGTGAAGATCACGCCGCTGGCGGCCAGGTCGGCGCGCACCATCTTCTGGACGCCCACGGACAGCCCGGCGTCAAAGTGGCTAAAGCCCATGTCCGCGCGATAGCCGGTGGCGCGCGGGGTAAAGAGGCTGGCAAAGCACTTCTTGATCGACTCCAGCAGCGTGGCTTCGCCGTGGACGTTGAGATAGCTCTCCTGTTGGCCGCTAAAGCCCGCGGTGGGCAGGTCCTCCGCGGTGGCCGACGAACGCACCGCGACATCGGCGGTGGCCGCGCCATAGCGCCGGCTCAACTCGGCGTAGGCGGCGCAGATCTCCTGCTGCATGTCGTCCGGGAAATCGCCCGACAGGATCAGGCGGCGGATTTGTCCTGTCCGGCGCAGGAGGTCGTTGACGTCTTGGGCGTTCATGCCGCCCAGGATGTCGGCCATCCGCTCCTCCAAGCCGTTGAAGCGCAGGAAGGCGCGATAGGCCGCCGCGGTCACGGCGTAGCCGTCCGGGATACGGATGCCGTGCGGCGATAGCTCGCGGATCATCTCGCCGAGGCTGGCGTTCTTGTCGCCTACCAGGGGGACGTCGGCGATCCCCAACTCGCTAAACCAGCGCACCCATTGCATGACGGGCCTCCTTCTTGGGCGTCGCCGCGGCGCTGCCGCGCGCCAAGCGGCGACCGGCGCGCGGCAGCCGTGACGGAGCGAACGGCGGGCGGAACTGTGTCCAGGAGGGGAAATCGCAGAAGTCGAAGCGCCATGCAGCAAGCTCCCCTCGCCCGGCCACGAACGTGACATAAGTCTGCCATGCTAACGACGCTGTGGGACGATGCGGGAAGCAGCCGGGACAACGCGGCGCGCGCTGGGCTGCGCTCCCGCCCTTGTCGACAGCTCTATTGTAGCGAAAAACCGGGCGCGTCGCAATGGGCTTGGGGAAGCCCGGAGAAGGGACCGTCTCACGCAAAGGCGCAAGGGCGCAAAGATGAGCCGGAAGTACAGCGTGGGCCCCCGCTTTGTTGCGATGGGCTTGACCACGCCCGGCGCAACGGGTAAAGTAACCGGCAAGTGAACCCCCACACAAAGGACGCGGATCATGCCAAAGCGGATGAAGGTGCGGGAAATTATCAATCTGCTCGAAGCGGATGGATGGGTTCTGGTGAGGATACGCGGCAGCCATCGCCACTATAAGCACCCGGTGAAATCCGGCAAGGTCACCGTACCCGGGCATCCCTCGGATATGCTGAACCCCAAGACGCAAGCGTCGATTCTCGAACAGGCTCAATTGGAGGCCTAGTATGCGACAATTCGTCATCCTGATCGAAAATGGGCCGGAAAATCTGTCCGCCTATGTGCCGTCTTTGCCCGGCTGCATCACCACCGGCAGGACCCGTGAAGAAATCATCGCCAATATGTACGAGGCGATTCAGCTCCATCTGGAAGGTATGATGGAAGACGGTGAAGCCATCCCTGACGAGGATTTGGAAGCAGTTACCCTCGTGGTCCCTGAGCCGGCGCCGCAAGCGGACGGGCCGGTGAACGGTGAACGCTAAACGCTGGATGCTAAACAGACCATCACCAATTAGGGGAACATATCGTCAACTGTTATAGTTGTATGCTTGTGCGGAATGCCGTTGAGAGTCAACGGGGCCGCCAATACCATATTCACGTTTCGACGGGCTGAGAGTGCGACTTGGCTCAACGGAGTCAAGGAGTACTCTAATTTTGAATTTCGAACAACTGTCCCTCGACCCGCGTATTATCGCGGGCACGAAAAGCGCGGGTTACACTACCGCGACCCCCATCCAAGAACAAGCCATTCCGCTGGTCCTGCAGGGCCGCGACTTGCTCGGTACCGCCCAAACCGGCACCGGTAAGACGGCCGCTTTCATGCTGCCCATTCTGCAACGGCTCCTTCAGGGCCGGCAGGGCAAGGTGCGGGCGCTGATTGTCGCACCCACGCGTGAAC